>CAYHPT010000001.1:0-12765 GCA_964358435.1 uncultured bacterium
AACTCGCACTTCCCGATTATCCTGATGAGTTCAACCTCTCTCATGACTGGAGGGTCGTTCTTCCGAAGAAGCAATGGCCTACCGCCCTTGTCCCTCGGTGACGTCCACCCGAGTTCGAATCCTTTGTGCTGTTCCTCCCCGCGACTTCCGAACTCTTTAATGACAGGTCCGATAGCGAGCAATGTCTCTACGAGTTGCTTCACGGTTCCGATTGCCTCACCATCTGTGTCATAGAGCAGATTGTCGGGAAACATTGCTACTGTTTCCTCGGGTAGTTGCCCCGTGCGGCCAACAGTGAAGACCACTTTGGTGGGTGAGAGGGATACCGTTTTCGCCCAGACTGTCTGAAGCCCCGCAAGCAATCCCTCGAACTCACCTCGCTCCAACTTTTCAAGCGTCAGTAGTAAGACCTTTAGTTTCTTCGCCACATCGACGGCCTCTTGGGAGAATCCAGACTTCGAAACTAGAACGAGCAGGTTTGTGGGCAGTCGCCGATGCCTTCCCCACGCCTGGTCTACCCAAGTCACATCGTCCTTTGGCTTCCTGCTCCGGCATTCGACTTCGATCAGTATCTTATGGCCTGCCTTCGAGTACTCGATCAAAATGTCAACCTCACGCTTCTTCCCCGTGAGGAGGTCCGCGACCATGGCGGATTCAGTTACAATCGCATCCTCGGAAACCTGGCGCTTCACCTGGAAGACCACGCGTTGGAAGAGATTGCTACGTTTGGGCACCTTCGCTACCCTCTGACTGTCCAGTCTCCTGAGTCGGGATTAGACCGTCGGCTTTCGCCTCCGCCTTGGCGACGGCCACGTCCGCGATGGCTTTGAGTCGCGCCTGTCGTTCATGCCTAGTGATGTACCAATCTTGGAAGAGCAGTTCGATCAGGCCGATGAGTTGACCGGCCTCGTCTGGCTCAACGTCGATGATGAGGTTGACGTCCTTCTCCATGTGAGCGCCGATGTTGCCGATGCTCCTGACCGCGTCGATGGCTTTCCAGGTCAACGGGTCAACCTTATCTTGGAGCGCGTCGATTTCTTTCTTGAGGCTATCTACTGTGACACCCCAGAAATCCCGAATCATACCCTGGAGACAACGACGCGCGAGGGTGGCCGACGCCTTCGGGCTCAGGTCGAGGGTCATACACGCCTCTTCGTAGTCGTCTCTGATCTGCTGAGGAATGTACTCGGGGAAAGGCTTTGCCTTTGATGGCGGGATTAACCGCCAACTGTGGGTGCGCGCCACGAGTCTCGTGACGGGTGTCATGGCGTCACCTCTACCGGAATACCCCTTCTGCGCACTGTGGAGGCTAAGGTCCAGGGCAAATCTCCTGCAATCCGGATTGGGGCACACGGTGAACCTAGAAACGAGCACCCTTGGCCCCTCCGCGTTCTCGATCCACAGTTCGGTCCAGGATACCTTCGTATCATTCTCCCTGATCGTGGCGCCCCTATTACAGAACGGACAGGTCCAAAGGGTCACACTCATGTTGATTCTCCTACGCACCTAATCGCATCGGCACACTATAGGCACACAGACAGCATGGACGGCCCCGGCTCGAACCGAGGCCGCCGCGCAAAACCCGCGTCAGTACTGAGTCCTCGCTGGGGTGACCGACGGGACTTGAACCCGCGACCTCCTGGGCCACAGCCAGGCGCTCTACCAGGCTGAGCTACGGCCACCGCGTACCGGGGTCATTCTATCACGGCGTGGCGCGGACGAAACACTGCGGGGGCGGACTGGTGGGCCCGCCCCCGCGGAACTCCAGGAGGGTAGGGGACTTAGAACTCGTCCTCCATGCCGCCGCCGCCCGGCATGGGCATGGCGGCCTTCCTCTTCTCCCGCTTCTCCACGACCACGGCCTCCGTCGTCAGCAGCAAGGCGGCGACGCTGGCCGCGTTCTGCAGGGCGAGGCGCACGACCTTGGTCGGGTCGACCACGCCGGCCTTGACCATATCGGTGAACTCGCCGCTGAGGACCTCATAGCCCATCCGGCCGGTCTCCCGCTTCAGCCGCTCCACGATCAGACTGCCCTCGGCGCCGGCGTTGGCCGCCAACTGGCGGGTCGGCTCCTCCAGCGCGCGGCGTACGATGGCGAGACCGATGGCCTCCTCGCCCTCGGCCTCCACCTTGGCCAGCGTCTCCAGCGCGCGGATGTAGGCCGTGCCGCCTCCCGGCACCAGACCCTCTTCCACCGCGGCCTTGGTGGCGTCGTGGGCGTCGTCGAAGCGGTGCTTCTTCTCCTTCATCTCGGTCTCAGTGGCGGCCCCCACCTTGATCTCGGCGACCCCGCCGGCGAGCTTGGCCAGCCGCTCCTGCAGCTTCTCCTTGTCGTAGTCGCTGGTGGTGTCCTCGATCTCCTTCTTGATCTGGGCGATGCGGCCCTGGATGTCCTTGCGGTCGCCCTTGCCGCCGATGACCGTCGTGTCCTCCTTGTCGGCCTTCACCCGGTCGGCGTGGCCGAGCATCTCCAGTTCCACATTCTCCAGCTTGATCCCGAGGTCGTCGGAGATCACGCGGCCGCCGGTGAGCGCGGCCATGTCCTGCAGCATCGCCTTGCGGCGGTCGCCGTAGCCGGGGGCCTTTACGGTCAGGCTCGCGAGGATGCCGCGCAGTTTGTTCACGACCAGCGTGGCCAGCGCCTCGCCCTCCACGTCCTCGGCGATGACCACGAGCGGCTTCCCCTGACGGATCACCTTCTCCATCACGGGGACGATGTCACGCACGGCGCTGATCTTCTTGTCGGTGAGCAGGATGAAGGGCTCCTCGATCACGGCCTCCATCTTATCGGGGTCGGTGATGAAGTAGGGGGAGATGTAGCCGCGGTCAAACTGCATCCCCTCGACCACCTCGACGGTTGTCTCGATGCCTTTGCCCTCCTCGATGGTGATCACCCCGTCGCGGCCGACCTTGTCCATCGCGTCGGCGATGATCTCGCCGACCTCGGTGTCATTGGCGGCGATACCGGCGACGTGCGCGATGTCCTGGTGCCCCTCGACCGGGATGGAGATCTTCTTCAGGGCGTCGACGATCGCCTCGACCGCCTTGTCGATGCCGCGCTTGAGCATCATCGGGTTGGCCCCGGCGGCGACGTTCTTCAACCCTTCACGGACTATCGTCGCGGCGAGGATCGTCGCGGTGGTTGTGCCGTCACCGGCCTCGTCATTGGTCTTGCTGGCCACTTCCTTGACCAGCTGCGCCCCCATGTTCTCATGGGGGTCCTCCAGTTCGATCTCCTTGGCGACGGTCGCGCCGTCCTTGGTAATGGTGGGGGAGCCCCACTTCTTTTCCAGGACGACGTTCCGGCCCTTAGGCCCGAGGGTGACTCGGACCGCGCTGGCGACCTTCTCCACGCCGCGCTCGAGCGCGCGGCGCGCGTTCTCGTCGTAGAGCAACAGCTTTGCCGGCATTGCTTGGCCCTCCTTTGGCCCTCCTATGGATGGAGTCGGGAGTCGTCTGTTGGCACTCTCGGCTTCGGAGTGCTAGTTTCCTTTCTTAATAGTGGCGGCCGGGGCGGGCGAAATCACCGGGATTCGAGAAGACGTCGCGGGCGGTTTCGGCCCCGCCACGACCGTATTTCTCGCGATTTCTTCCATTTTCTCGCTCTTGCTTGCGATTTCAGCGCGCTCAGGCGGGGAGGTGCCTGCGCCGCGTCGAATCTCGTGGTGATCGGCGATGAGGACCTGGCGGGCTTCTCTCACCATCATCCTGCTGGTCACGGGCTTCCTGGCGGTCGCCCAGTGGCGGGCCGGACGACCCTTGCGCGCCCAGGTGGAACTGCCCACCCAGCGCGTCCAGCAACTGGCCGCCTTGCTCAAGCAGCAGGAGGAGGCCCGCCTGGCGCTGGAGGCGGAGATCCGCCAGCTGACTTCTCGCGTCCAGGCCTATCAGCGCGCCGTCGCCGAGGGGCGCGGGGCGGCTGAGACAATGGTCCAGGAGCTGGCCCAGCTGCGCCTCATCCTCGGCCTCATCCCGGTGGAGGGGCCGGGCGTCGTGGTCCGCTTGCAGAGTGAGGAGCTCCCCGGCGGCGTTCTGCCGGTGCAGATGCGTGCGGCGGACCTGGCCGGCCTGGTGAACGAACTCTGGTCGGCGGGGGCGGAGGCGGTGGCGGTCAACGGCGTGCGCATCCTGGCCACGACGGGGTTCCGCGACCACGTGGACAACATCCTGGTGGGAGAGGGAACGATGCGGCCGCCGTTTACCATTGCCGCCATCGGGGAACCCCTGACGCTGCAAACAGCCCTGAGATTCCGGGGAGGTTTTGTGGAAGGTCTGCAGTCGATCGGCCTGCAGGTCACCGTGCAGCGCCGCGAGTGGATCAAGCTGAACGCCTACCGCCGCACGCTGCAGTTTCGCTACGCTCAGCCCGCCAAAGCCCCGTAACCGCGCCGCGCACCCTGACGCGGACCGGCCCTAAAGCGGAGGGACCGCGGTCCCCGCCGAGTGGGGTCTGCTTGTCCTCTCGGCAGTCGCGACCACGGTCCCGAATCCCGTCCTGGAGAGGCTGCCGCCCTTGCGCCGGAGCGGGGTGTGGGTGGTCTTGGTGAATCGCCCCGGCGTTGCGGCCGTACCCTCGTCGAGACGGGAACCTAGTATGGCAAGGCAGTTTCCCGGTGTCAATCAGTCAGGAGGGAGAGCCCTCACCCGCAAGAGGATTATGCCCATCGCCGCGGGTTCTCAGAACGGATAGGCCAGCGGCAGGACGACCAGCATGAGCAGCAGCAGGATGAGGACCAGGGGCAGTCCCGCACGCACGTAGTCCTTCAAACTGTACCCGCCCGGCGCCATCGCCATCAGCATCACCGGATTGCTGAACGGGGTGAGGAGTCCCATCCCCGTCGCGGCGATGATCGCCATGGCGAAGGGGAGGGGGGAGGTATGCAGGGCGGTCGCAGCGTCGATGGCCAGCGGTGCCAGGATCGCCGGGAGGATGATGCTGGGGACGAAATGCCCGATCGCCGTCGCCGCGATCAGGATCGCCGCCAGTGTTCCCAGCGGGTCACTGCCCATGACGCGGACGAGCGTGGTGGCGACGAGATGTGCGGCTCCGGTGCGTTCCAGCGCTACCCCCACCGGCACCATCGCCCCGATCAGTACCAGGCTCCGCCAGTCAACGGCGCGGTACGCTTCCTCGCTCGTCAACCCGCCGCTGGCGATGATGATGCCCGCGGCCAGCGTGGCCGCCACCGCCACGGGCACGCCGGCCAGCGTCAGGACGATCAGGGCCGCCACGGCGAGCAGGGCGTAGGTACGCCGGTCCTCGCGGTCCGGCCCGGGACTCGCCGTATCAAAGACGATCAGGTCGCCTTCGCCGCCGAGTGTCGTCAGTGCCTTCCGCGGTCCCTGAATGAGGAGACCGTCGCCTGCACGCAGGGGGATGTCGGCAAAGCGCGTGCGGATGGGACGCCCCTCCCGCCACACCGCCAGCACCGTCAGTCCGTAACGGTCGCGGAAACCGATGTCGCGCAGCGTCCGGCCCGTTAACGTCGAGCGGGGCCCGACCATCGCCTCGACGATACCCGCCTCGAGTGTGTCCAGCGATGCCTCCGCCTTCGCCAGTTCCAGCCCCATCCGCGCGAAGGCCTCCGCCTGCAGAAGTTCATCGAGGCGCCCTTCAATCACCAGCCGGTCCCCGGGGCGCAGGGTGAGATCCTTGGGCGGCGCCGGCGTCTGCTCGCCGTCGCGCGTGACCGCGACCACGGTGAGACCGTAGGCCCGCCCGAATTCACTCTCTTCGATCGTCTTGCCCGCCAGCGGCGAGCCGTCGGGAATGTGGGCCTCAAACAGCCGCTCGCCAAGCCGATACACCTTCACGAGGCGCGCGCCGCGGCGCATCGCGCGCAGAAGGTCCTCCGGCGGACGTCGCGGCAGCAGGCGCCATCCCACCGTAGCCATCCAGGCGGTGCCGACGATGAGCATCGGCAGGCCGATCGGCAGGAAGTCAAAGAGCCGCAGCGTGGCCACCCCGCGGCGGTGCAGGATGTCCGCCAGCAACAGGTTGGTGGGGCCGGCGATCAGCGTCAGGTTGCCGCCGAAGCGGGCGGCGTAGACCAGCGGCAGGAGGAGGAGGCTGGGACTCGTCCGGCGGCGGTAGGCGATGGCCATCGTCACCGGCAGCAGCACGCCCACCGCGGCCAGGTTGTTCATGAACGCGGAGAGCAAGCCAGTGACGGCCATGAGGATGACGATGAGCCGCACGTAGGAGCGGCCGGCCATGATCCGCAGGGGCCGGCTGACCAGCGCGGCCACCCCCGTGCGTTCCAGCCCGGCGCTGATGATGAAAACGGCGGCGACGGCGATCACCGCTGCGGAGCCGAAGCCGGAAAACGCCTGATCGACCGGGACGAGGCCGCCGAGGACCAGGACGAGAAGGAGGCCGAACGCTACGAGATCAGGGGACCAGCGCCCGAGGATCAGGGCACCGATCCCCGCCGCGAGCAGGGCGAGGGTGGCGAGGGCCGGGACGTTCAGACGCGCTCCACCGCCAGGGCGACCGCTTCGCCGCCGCCGAGGCAGGCGCTGGCGATGCCGCGCCGCCGGCCGTACCGCTCCATGGCGTGCAGGAGCGTCCCCAGGATGCGTGTCCCGCTGGCGCCGACAGGGTGACCGAGAGCGACCGCGCCGCCGTGGACGTTCACCCGGTCGGGGTCAAGTTCCAGGTCGCGCATCGCCGCCAGGACGACGGAGGCGAATGCCTCGTTGATCTCCAGCAGGTCCACCTCGTTCAGCGACCAGTTGATCTTGTTCAGCAGACGCCGGATGGCCGCGGAGGGCTGTACCGTGAACCACTCCGGCGCGCCCGCGGCGCCGGCTTGGCCGACGACCCGCGCCAGGGGTTTGGCGCCGAGCCGTTTGGCGACGTCCGCGGCGGCCACCACCGCGGCTGCGGCGCCGTCACTGATGCTGCTGCTGTTCGCGGCCGTGACGGTCCCGTCCGATTCGAAGGCCGGAGGAAGAGTGGGAAGTTTCTCGAAGTTCACCCGCCGCGGCTCTTCGTCTTCGGCTACCGTTACATGGCCGTCGCGGCTCTGCGGGATCTCCACGGGGACGAGTTCGGCGGCGAACTTCCCTTCGTCCATCGCGGCCAGCGTCCGCGTGTAGCTCTGCACGGCGAAGGCGTCCTGCTCTTCGCGCGTGAACCGGTACTCCCGGTTCAGCAGTTCGCAGCAGCTCCCCATGTGCACCTTCTTGTAGGCATCCACCAGCCCGTCGCGCAGCAGCGAATCGACGACGGCGCCGTCGCCGTAGCGGTAACCGGTGCGGGCGCGCTCCAGCAGGTAGGGGGCCAGGCTCATGCTTTCCATCCCGCCGGCGACCACGATATCGGCGTCACCGCTCTGGATCGCCTGCGCCGCCAGCATCACCGACTTCAGCCCGGAGCCGCACATCTTGTTCACGGTGGTGGCGGGGACGGTCTCGGGGATGCCGGCAGCCATCGCCGCCTGCCGCGCCGGCGCCTGGCCGATGCCGGCGGAGAGGACGTTGCCCATGATCACCTCGTCCACCTGATCGGGTGCCACGCCCGCACGCTCCAGCGCCGCCTTGATCGCCACCGCGCCCAGGCGCGGCGCCGAGACGGTGGACAGCCCGCCGAGGAACCGGCCGATCGGCGTGCGCACCGCGCTCAGGATCACGACCTCGCGCATCTTCGCACCTCCGCGACTCAACGGCTTCAGTGTACCACTCTGCCTGAGAGCCACGATTGACGCCGCCGAAGACTCCTGACCGTCCCGCAACAGGGCAGACATCGGGCGCTCGCTTTGGTAGAGTAACCCCGATGGTCCTGCACGACTTCTCTGTGGACGCGCGCGGGGTGCTCTCGATCGGCGGCTGCCGCGCGCCTGACCTGGCCGAGACCTACGGCACACCCCTGTTGGTGATCGACGAGGGGCGGTTCCGGCAGAACTGCCGGGCCTACCGCGAGAGCCTGCGCGAGGCGTATCCTCACAGCCAGCCCATCTACGCCAGCAAGGCAATGTGCACGCTGGCGACCTGCCGCCTGGCCTACGACGAGGGGCTGCACGTGGACGTCGCCTCGGGGGGCGAGATCTACACCGCGCGGCGGGCGGGCGTCCCCGGCGCGGCGCTGCACTTCCACGGCAACAACAAGACGGACGACGAATTGCGTCTCGCGCTGGCGGAGGGCATCGGCCGCATCATCGTGGACAACTTCTACGAACTGGAGATGCTCGACCGGCTGACCCGCGAGATGCAGGCCCAGGTTGCGATCTTGCTGCGCCTCACCCCGGGCATTGAGCCGCACACGCACAAGGCGATCCAGACCGGCGGGGTGGATTCGAAGTTTGGCTTCGACCTGCCGGACGGGGCGGCGATGCAGGCGATCCGGACGGCGCTGGAGATTCCCGGCATCGAGGTGCGCGGGTTCCACTGTCACATCGGCTCGCAGATCTTCGACCTGGACCCCTTCGCCCTGGCCGCCCGCTCCATGGTGCAGTTCATGGCCGAGGTCCGCCTGGAAATGAACCTCACCTTTCCCGAGCTCAACCTGGGCGGCGGGCTGGGGATTCGCTACGTCCCCGAGGACAGTCCGCCCTCCATCTCCGCGTTTGTGCGCGGGCTGGCCGGGGTGCTCCGCGAATCACTCGCCGCGCACGACCTGCCGGAACCGCTGCTCTATCTGGAGCCGGGCCGCTCCATCGTGGGCGACGCGGGCGTGACCCTGTACACGGTCGGGGCGATCAAGGCGATCCCCGGCGTGCGCACCTACGCCTCGGTGGACGGCGGGATGTTTGAGAATCCGCGCCCGGCCCTCTACGGCGCGCGCTACACGGCGGTGGTCGCCGACCGCGCCACGGACCCGGTCGATCGGACGGTGACGATCGCCGGCCGCTGCTGCGAGTCCGGCGACGTCCTGATCTGGGAGGCGGCGCTGCCGCCGATCCGCCCGGGGGACCGCCTGGCGGTCTTCTCCACCGGCGCGTACACTTACTCGATGGCCAGCAACTATAACCGCTTTCCCCGGCCCGCGGTCGTCCTGGCGGGGGAGGGGCGGGCGCGCGTGGTCGTGGAGCGAGAGACCTATGACGACCTCATCCGAAAGGACCGGCCGCTGACGTAGGTGCTGGGCCTCTCGCTGACCACCCTGCTCTTCCGCGCGGTGGCGCTATTGATTGCGGCGCCCTTCCACGAGTTCGCCCACGGCTATGCCGCGGACCGGCTGGGCGATCCGACGCCGCGCCGCGCCGGCCGCCTGACGCTGAACCCGCTGTCCCACCTAGATCCACTGGGGACGATCCTGCTGATGCTGACGGGGTTCGGCTGGGCGAAGCCCGTGCCCATCGACCCGGGCTATTTCCCGGACTGGCGCCGCGGGCTCATCACGGTGGCGGCGGCCGGCCCCATCGCCAACGTGGTTCTGGCGATTCTGTTTGGCCTCCCGTTCAAGCTGGGACTGGTCGCCGCGGGGTCGCCGCTGGCACGGCCGCTGTTTGTCATCGTCTTCATCAATGCGGTCCTGGCCGTCTTCAACCTGCTCCCGGTGCCGCCGCTGGACGGGTCGAAGATCATGATCGGCCTGCTGCCCGGGCAACTGGGCATCGCCTACGCCCGGCTGCAAACCTACGGCGTGCTGATCCTGATCGGTTTGATCTACTTCCGCGTGACCGATCTGCTGGTACTGCCCCCGCTGCTGTGGCTGGTCCAACTGGCCACCGGGCTGGGCGGGCTCTGACCGCGGCGGGCCGCCGCGCCTGAGGCGCCGCGACAGGGATTTCGCGGCCGCGCACCGTACCTAAGAGAGAGCACATCGCTCGTGGTGGGCCGTCGTACACTGTGACCAACACCAGACCCGGCACATTCGTCGTCCACACCGCCACGTTTGAAGGTCCGCTGGACCAACTGCTCCGGCTCGCCCAGCAGGGGCAGGTGGACCTCCAGACCCTCCCCCTCGCGGACATCGCCGCCGACTATCTGGCTCACGCTCGCCGCGACTTCGACGTCGACGACGTCACCGAAGCGATCTGGATGCTCGCCGCCCTGATCGAGTTGAAGGCGCGCGCCCTGCTGCCGCAGCCCCCGCCGGCCGAGGAGCCTCCGGTCGACGACGCCAGTGAACTGGAAGAACTACTGGAAGAGCGGCTGGCCGCGTACCGTGCCTTCAAAGACGTGGCGACGGCGCTGCGCGCGCTGGAGGCGTATCAGCAGCGTGTCTTCCTCCGCCCGCCGGAGGAACCGGACGAACCGCTGCTTTCCGGCGTGGCCCTCACCGACCTGTTCCGCGCGTTCCAGGAGGTGCTGGCGCGCGGCCGGGAGCGCGGCGCCGAGATCCCGCCCGAAGGGATTACCGTGGCCGACCGCATGGCCGCGGTGCTGGCGCTGCTGGCGGCGCATCCCGACGGCGTGCCGTTCGACGCGCTCTTTCCGGTCGACGCCACGCGCCTGGAGATCGTCGTCACGTTCCTCGCCCTGCTGGAGTTGATCCGCCTGCTGCGCGTGCGCGTCATGCAGGAGGCGCGATTTGGCACGATCCGCATCTCCGCCCGCACCCCTCAGGAGAGCCGGCCCGGAGCTGAGGCCGGATGACCGACCCCCGCATCCGGGAGGCGGCCAACGCCATCGAGTGCGTGCTCCTGGTCAGCGGAGAGCCCGTGCGTCTCGATCAACTCGTGGAAGCCACGCAGGTTCCTCCCGAGATCGTCACCGCGGCCGTCGAGATGCTGCAGCAGGAGTACGCCGACCGCGGGCTCGAGGTCCAGGCGGTGGCCGGCGGCTACCAACTCGGCACGCGGCCGGCCTACGCCGAGGCGGTGCGCCGGTACCTGGGGGCCGCGGGGCGTGAACCGCTCTCGCAGGCGGCGCTGGAGACGCTGGCCATCGTCGCCTACCGCCAGCCGATCACCCGGCCGGAGATCGAGGCGCTGCGCGGCGTGCGCAGCGAGCACATCCTGGAACGGCTGGAGGAGCGGCGGCTGATCAAGGCCGTCGGCCGGAAGCAGACGGTGGGGCGGCCGATCCTGTACGGTACGACCGACGCGTTTCTCCGCTATTTCGGGCTGCGCGATCTGAGCGGCCTGCCGCCGATCGAAGCATTCGGCCGCGCGGCGCCGAACGCCGGCGCGGCGGGTGCGCCGGCCGCCACCGACAGCGAGCCATGACGTACCGCCGGATCGCGCTGGTCCTTGCGGCGATCGCCCTTGCCGCGGTGTTGGTGCCGCCGGTCGTCGACGCCCGATCCGCACCCGCCGGCAGTGCGCCGGACCTCGACGGGACCGTCGGCACGGTCCCGTCGATCTTCGCCGCCTCCGCCATCCTGATGGACGCGCGCACGGGCGCCGTCCTCTACGAGCATGCCGCTGACGTACGCCGCCCTCCGGCGAGCACCACGAAGATCCTCACGGCGATCATCGCCCTGGAGCACCTGCGCCCGGACACCATGGTGCCAATTTCCAGGCGCGCGGCCGAGCAGCGGTCTGGGAGTTCCATCGGCCTGGAGGTCGGGGAGCGGTGGCGGGCGGACGACCTGCTGAACGCGCTAATCCTCGCTTCGGCCAACGATGCGGCGGTGGCGCTGGCGGAGGCCGTCGCGGGGTCGGTGGAGCGCTTCGCCGACCTGATGAACCAGAAGGCCCGCGCGCTCGGGGCCCGCAACAGCACCTTCGTCGTGCCGCACGGCCTCTACCACCCGCAGCACCTGACGACCGCGCGCGACCTCGCCCTGATCACGCGGTACGCCCTGCGCCATCCCGCCTTCGCCGCGCTCGTCCGGCAGCAGACCTTCACCTGGATGCGGCACGGCCTGCCGCCGCGCGTCGTGGTGAACCGGAATAGACTTCTCTGGCGGCTGCCCGGCGCCGACGGCGTGAAGACCGGGTGGACTCAGCAGTCGGGGCAGTGTCTGGTGGCCTCCGCGACACGCGGGGGATGGCAGTTGGTCGCCGTGGCGCTGGACAGTCCTGACGTCTTCGGCGACGGAGCCCGCCTGCTGGAGTACGGCTTCTCCCAGTTCCGCCTCGTCCGTGTCGCCGCGCGGGAGGCGGTGCTGGCGCGCCGTCCCTTGCCGCGGGCGGACAAGATGGTCGCCGCCGCGGCGCCGGAGGACGTCTACGTGGTCCTGCCGCGGGGCGCCGCGCTGCGCTGGGAGGTGCGCCTGTGGCCGGACCTCCTGCCGCCGATCCGGCGCGGGGCGCCCATCGGTGAACTGATGGTCTACGCGGACGGCCGCCTGGCGGCGCGCCAGCCGGTGGTCGCGGCGGAGGACGTGCCGGCCCGCTCGCTGTGGCGGCACGTGATCGTCTGGGTGCGCGGCCTGCTCACGCGCTCCACCTCCGCCGGGCCTGGCGGCTGACGTCCTGCCTGACTCTCTTCGCCCGGCCCAACGCCCGCGAGACCGGTCTGCTGGGAGTAGGGGAACATGGAGATCAAGCGGCTCTACCGGTCGCGGGAGGACCGCTGGATCGCCGGCGTCTGCGGCGGTCTGGCCCGCTACTTCGGCGTGGACCCCCTGCCGATCCGCCTGGGGTTCATCCTGCTGAGCCTCTGGAGCGGCGTCGGTGTCCTGATCTACCTGATCATGGTCCTGGGTGTCCCGGAGGAGCCGTCCACGCAGGTGGTCACCGACCCGATCCTGCCGCAGGAGCACGGCCAGGAAGATCCGGAAGCCCGGCGCATGCGCATGCTCGGCGTGATCCTCCTGTTGGGCGGCCTCTACCTGCTGATCCGCAACGTCGCCCTGTTCTCGCAGACCGGCGAACGCATCATCGCCCTCCTGCTCATCGCCGGCGGCTTCATCATCCTGCTGCTGCGCCC
>CAYHPT010000001.1:12865-20621 GCA_964358435.1 uncultured bacterium
GGGCGCCGCCTACGCTCTGAGCCCGCGTCGCCGTCAGCGGAGGAGATCGTAGGCGGGATCAGGCGATCCGCGCCCCCAGTTCGGCCTCGCCGTCCGGCCGCAGCAGGACGATGCGCCCGCCGTGCCCGACGGCGCCCAGCACCAGCACCTCGCTCTCGAAGTCGGCGATCCGCCGCGGCGGGAAGTTCGTCACCGCGACGACCTGCCGGCCGAGCAGTTCCTCCCGGGTGTAGAAGGGCCGCACGGCGGCGGAGGAGCGGCGCGTCCCGTAGGGGCCGAAGTCGATGAGGAGCCGATAGGACGGTTTGCGCGCTTTGGGGAACTCCTCCACCTGCACAATGCGCCCGACCCGCATTTCCACGCGTTCGAAGTCAGTAACGGTGATTCGGTTCATGCCTGGGCGTATACTTCGGCTGATGATGGACTCCTGCTCGCGCCCGGCGGGCCTGCTGCGCGTGGGTCTCGTCGCCCTCGTGCTCGCGCTCGCGCCACCCATTCCTGATGGGGCGCTCGCGGCGGCCGGATTCCCCCTCACCGTGCGGGATGCGCTGGGGCGCCAGGTCACCATCCCCCGCCCGCCGCAGCGGATCATCTCGGTAGCCCCCAGCGTCACCGAGATCCTCTTCGCGCTGGGACGGCGGGACAACGTCGTCGGTATCAGCGACGCGGATGACTATCCGGCCGCGGGCCTGCGGGGCAAGGCCCGGGTCGGCGGCGTGATCCTGAACGTGGAGCGGATCCTGGCGCTGCGGCCCGACCTCGTTGTCGGCGTGGCCAGCCTGCAGCGGGGACAGTTGGAACGGCTGATCCGGCTGGGGCTGCCGGTGCTGGCCGTAGAGGCACACAGCCTGGAGGAGACCTTCGCGCAGATCAGTCTCCTCGGGCGTGTCACCGGGCGCGGCGCCGCGGCGGACCGGCTGGTCGGCGGTCTGCGGGCGCGGGTGTCGGCGGTGGAACTGCGGGTGCGCGGGCGCGTCCTGTTCCGCGTGTACGTGGAGATCTGGGACGAGCCGCTGCAGACCGCCGGCACCGGGACCTTCATCGATGACCTGGTGCGGCGCGCCGGCGGGCGAAATCTCTTCGCCGACCTGCGCGGCTGGCCGCAGGTGGCGCCCGAGGCCGTCGTGCGCCGGGATCCGGACGTCATCTTGCTGACCTACGCCGGGCGACCGCGCGTGGCCGGCCGGACGGGGTGGGCCGGGGTCGCGGCCCTGCGCCGCGGCCGCATCTACGAACTGGACCCGGATCTCGTCTCGCGCCCCGGACCGCGGTTGGTCGACGGGCTGGAGCGCATCGCCCGGCTCCTGCATCCGGAGGCGTTCTCGCCGCCGTGAGTCGAGTTGCCGAAGCCGCCATCACTCTCGCCGGCGTCAGGGTGCGCTTCGCCGCCGCCGCGGCGCTGGATGGCGTCACGCTGCGCATCGCACCGGGAGAGTTCGTCGGCGTGATCGGGCCAAACGGTGCCGGGAAGACGACATTGCTGCGGGCGGTCGCGGGGACGCTGCCGCCCGCGGCGGGCGCCGTCACGGTGGACGGGCGAGAAGCGGCGACGCTGGCTCCGCGGGAGCGGGCGCGCCTGGTCGCCACGGTGCCGCAGGTGGAGGGACCGCCCGCCGGATTCACCGTGGAGGAAGTGGTCTTGATGGGCCGCACGCCGTACCTCCGGCGGCTGGGGCCGATCGGCGAGGCCGACCGGGAGCGCGCCGCGGAGGCGATACGCCGCACCCGCGTTGACCATTTGCGGGCGCGATTTGTGGAGACATTAAGCGGCGGTGAGCGGCAGCGTGTGCTCATCGCGCGGGCGGTGGCGCAGGACGCGCGCATCCTGCTGCTGGACGAACCCACCGCCCACCTGGACATCGCGGTGCAGTTGGAGATCATGGACCTGCTCCTGGAACTGCACCAGGGGGGGCTCACGCTGGTGGCGGCGCTGCACGACCTCAACCTGGCGGCGATGTACTGCCGCACGCTCGTGCTGCTGGAGCGGGGCCGGATCGCGGCGGTGGGCGCGCCGGAGGAGGTGCTCACTCCCGAGACGCTGCGGCGGGTCTACGGAGCGGCGGTCCTGGTGCGGCCGCATCCAGTCACCGGCCGGCCGCACGTGACGGTGATGGGGAGGAGGACCCCGCAGGGTGAGGGAATTCCCAGGGCGACCATGCCGGATGCGGCCAAGCGCCGGCTCATCGTCGCTATCGACGGACCGATGGGGTCGGGCAAGTCCACCGTCGACCGGGGTGTGGCCCGGGCGCTGGGGTTCCGCTACATCAACACCGGCTGGATGTACCGGGCCGTGGCCCGGGAGGCGCTCGGGCGCGGCGTCCCGCTGGATGATGCCGCCGCGCTGGCCGAGATCGCGCGCACCCTGGGGTTTGAGTTCCGCGAGACGGCGCAGGGGACGCGCCTTTTCGCGGGGAGCGAGGACGTGACCGAAGCGGTGGCGGCGCCGGAGGTGAGCGAGGCCGCCTCTCGGGTGAGCACCCACCCGGCGGTGCGGGAGGCACTGGTGGCGCTGCAACGGCAGATCGGCGCCGCGGGCGGTGTGGTGATGGAGGGGCGGGACATCGGCACGATGGTCTTTCCCGACGCCGCGGTGAAGGTCTTCCTGAACGCGACCCCCGAGGAGCGCGCCCGCCGCCGCTACAACGAACTGCGGCAGAAAGGGGTGGAAGTGTCCTTCGAGGAACTGCGCGCGGCGGAAGAAGAACGCGACCGGCGGGACCGCGAGCGGCCGCACTCGCCGCTGCGCGTCGCCGCGGACGCGGTGGTCGTCGACACGACCGGCAGAGCCGCGGACCAGGTGGTGGCGGAGGTCCTGGCGCTGTGCCGGGGGCGGGCCGATGTGGTATAGGCTGAACGTCGCTGTCTTCGCCTGGTACTTCCGCCGGGCGTTCGGCTTCCGCATCGAGGGCCAGGAGCAGGAGCCGCGGCCCCCGTACATCATCGTCGCCAATCACGCCAGCGCGGTGGACCCCCCGCTCGTGACCCGCGCCGTGCGCGCCCGCGTGGCGTTCGCCACCAAGGTCGAACTGGGAGACCATCCCTTTGTCAAACTATGGCTCCAGTCGGTGGGGAGTTTCTTCGTCCGGCGCGGTCAGGTGGACCGCAAGGCGATCCGGGCCGGGCTGGAGGTGCTGCGCCGGGGCCTCGCCCTCGGGATCTTCGCCGAAGGGACACGCAGCCTGGACGGCCGGCTGCAGCCTTTCGAAGATGGGGCCGCCTACTGGGCACTGAAGGTCGGGGTGCCGGTCCTGCCGGTCGCTATCGTCGGCAGCCACCGCACGCTGTCGGTGGGCGCGAAGAAGATCCAGCGGCACCCGGTCCTGGTCCGGATCGGCCCGCCGGTCACGGTGCCGCGGGTGGAGGGCAGGCTGACCGGTGAAGTCATCCGCGCCTGGACCCGCCGCTTCCAGCAAGCGGTGGCCGACCTGCTGCCTCCGGAGCAGCAACCCTTGCCCGCCGCGGCGCCGGCCGCGGCCTCCTACAACCAGCGCTCGCGTCCGCGATAGTAGACGACCGGCGCGTCGGGGTGGCGCTTGCGGAAGGCGACATAGCGCCGCCGCAGTTGCCGGTAGCGGCGGTTCGACGACCGCAGCGGTTTGTGCGGGTACGTGATCAGGTACTGCTCCAGCCACCACATGTTCCGCCGGTTGAACCGCCAGTCGTAGGTCAACTTCCGCAGGTCCACCAGCGCATAGCCGGTGAGCCGTCCGGTAAAGTCCACGTACGGGTCGTAGTAGCTCCAGGCGACGTCGCGGATGGTGCGGAAGACGGGCTTCCGGCCATGCAGCCCGGCGTCCCGCGACCGCGCCACCGCGCCCCAGCGCCCGCGCTGCTTGAAGGCGACCAGGACGTGGTCCAGATTGTCCCGCGACTCCAGGCTGACCACGAGCGGCGGATAGCCGTGCTGCTCCAGGAGGACGGCCGCCACCAGCGCCGCCTCCATG
Organism: uncultured bacterium; assembly: GCA_964358435.1. GTDB lineage: Bacteria > Sysuimicrobiota > Sysuimicrobiia > Sysuimicrobiales > Humicultoraceae > Humicultor. Next base: position 16,810 of record CAYHPT010000001.1, read on the forward strand.
CAGTGCGTCTCGCCCTGGCGGACCACCTGGCGGAAGGAGCGCAGCGTCGTGCCCACGCGGTGGTGGTTGTAGCGCAGGGCGTTGAGGAACCGCTGCACCTGCCGCGGCGTCCGGTGCGCGTCGATAACGGCGAGTTCCTTCCGCGTGAAGGCGCTGCGCGGCGGCGGTTTGTTCCCCGTCCGACGGGGGAGGTCTCCCATCACCTTTTGATCAGCAGGAGGACAAGGGAGAGTGAAGGGTTCATCCAGAACCGTGTACACGCCCGCCCGGCGGCGCCAGAACCTCCAGGGCCAGCGGCACCACGGTGAACGTCGCCGGGACGCGGCCGATGAGTTCGCCGTCCGCCTGCACCGTGAGGGGGGTCTCGCTGGTCACGGTGACGGTGGCGGCGCTCTCCACATCGACTTTCGGATGATTTACGTGTTGGCCGCGGAACGTCTTCGGGAGGAGCTGCAGCACTTCGAGCTTGGTCACATTGCCGATCGGGATAACCTCGAAGAGCCCGTCGTCAGGCGAGGCGCCGGGACAGAGACGCATGCCGCCCGCGGCGCGGAAGGTGTTCCCCACGCCGAGCATGAAGAGGCGCTGCCGGCGCACAGTGCCGTTCATGCTGATTTCCATATCCACGGGATTGTAGACGACGAGCATTTTCAGGATGCCGGCCAGATAGATCACCGGTCCGGACATCCACTTCTTCAGCGATGGGGGCAGGCGCTCGGACCAGTCGTTGACCTGCTGCGCGACCTCGCCGCCGAATCCCACCGTGGCGATTGTGACGAAGTAGCGGCCGTGTACCAGGCCCACGTCGACGCGACGGCGCGCCCCGGTCAGAATGGCCTCCACGGCGCCCAGCGGGTCGGTGGGGATCCCGATGGCGGCGGCGAAATCGCTGCCTGTGCCCGCGGGGATGACCGCCAGGGCGGTGCGGTTCTGGCCGCCCTGCAGCAGGCCGTTCACCGCCCAGTGGACGGTGCCGTCCCCGCCGACCGTCAGGGCCACGTCGTAGCCACGGCGCACGCCCGCGGCAGCCAGGTCAACTTCGTGCCCCCGCCGTTCCGCGGTGGCGTCGGTGATCTGCCAGCCGGCCGCGACCAGGCGGGCGCGGGCCGCGGGCCAGATCTTGAGCGAGCGGCCGCCCCCGGCGGTGGGGTTGATGATGGCCAGGGCGCGCACGGCGCGTTACGCCCTTCCGCTCTGCTTGAGGTGGGCCGTGGCGAAGTTTTCGCTGCCGGCGCTGGCCATCGCCGCGGAGGTCGAGAGGTCCAGGCACAGGGTGGCGGCGGCAACGATCTGCGCCAGCCGGTAGGCACTGCCCGGCCCGCTGCAGCGCATGAGGGAGAGGTAGGCCCGCGCGTACGGCAGGACCGTGCCGCCGCCGACCGTGCCGACCTCCAGACTGGAGAGTCGGATCGACAGGTGGACGCCATCGTCCACGGGCTCGAGGACCTCGTGCGCCATGCTGCTGGTGCCGACCATGCCCAGGTCCTGGCCGGTGGCCGCGAAGATGGCGGCGATGGTCGAGGCGGGTGTGGCGGCCACAGACTGCATGTCGCTGGCAATACTGCCGTGGATGCCGGCGTGTTCCAGCGCGATCAGGTCTGCGGCCGTCGTGCGCAGGACCCGGCGGAGAGTCTCCCCGCTGATGGTCGCTTCCGCCAGCACGGTCTTGCCGTGGCCGCCCTCGATGTAGTAGAGCGCACTCGCCTTTTTGTCCCCGCCCATGTTCGCCTCCAGGAAGAGGCGGACGGGGTGGATGCCGGTCTCCCCGGGGAAGCGCTTCAGGATGAACTCGTGATTCAGGGCGTGGGAGTTGCGGGTAATCATGTTCAGCCCGGCCGCGTCACCGGTGGTGTAACGGTAGAGGATGTGGCAGGCTGAGCCGACGAAGTGCGTGTCCACCTCCCATAGCTGGGCGTGCCGGCTCAGGCGGGCGACGCCGCCGACCTGTTGCTCGAAGAGCGGGTTCCGCGGATCGCGCAGCCAGGCGCGTAGCGCCGGGGCGTTGGCGGCCACCCAGCGGGAAAAGGTCACCGCGTCCTCGGTCGTGCGGAAGACGAAGCAGGAGTCCCGCGTCATCCGGTCGTGCAGGACAAACGTGCGCACGCCGCCGCTGGCGAAGACTGCGGTGATCCCCCGCAGCATCGAGGCGGAGAGGCCGCCCTCGGTGTGGGCCAGGGGCACGTACACGTCCTCGGTGTCGCGGTCTTCTTCGACCAACTGACCGGTCTCGGCGTGCACGCGGTAGCGGCCGAGGTTCACGCGCAGCGGGCCCACGACGCCCACCGGGAGGACCATGTGCGCGGTGAGGGCTTCCTGCGCCCGCGCGAATTCCTCCACGGGCAGCGGCCACTGCCAGATGAAGTCGTAGTCGGGATTCCAGGAGGGCAGCGCCCGCAGGGCGGCCTGGCGCTCGGCGATCTGCTCGGGGGTGTTCTTCCGCGGCCAGAGGTAGCGCCGTTCGGACCCCGCCGACCCGGCCTCTTCGGCCGGCGCCTTCGGGGTGGCGGCGATCTTCGGTTTCCGACTCACGCGAGCGCGGGGCGCGGATGACAGATCATAGTGAGGAGGCACCCGAAGCAGCGCGGCAGCGACAGCCCCGCCAGGTGGAGCGTGGTGCGGGGTTGTGGGGCCTGGGGCGCCTCGTCCGGCCGGTCGGGCGGCGCCTCGCCGGGATGGTCTGCCGGCGGGCCGCCATTGGACAGGCCGATGCGCTTGCTGAAGTACTCCAGTTCGCCCCAGAGGCGGTTGAGGAAGGCGTTGCCGTCGAAGTTCAGCGCCTCACAGTCGGCGCGCAGGCGGTCCTCCATCGCGCGCATGATGCGGAACAGTTCGTCGCGCATCTCCACGAGCGCCTGCCGCCGCGCCACCTCCATCTTCGGGACGTTGCGGCGCAGGTAGTGCTCGGCGAAGGCCTGATGGCGCGACTCGTCCACGAGGATCTTCGCAGACATCCGGCCGAAGAGTCCCTCGCTCTGCGCGTCGGCGAACCACTGGTAGAAGAGCTTGGCGAAGAGGTCGCTGATCAGGATGCCCCAGACCCAGTCCACGCGGTCGCCGGTACGCAGGCGGTGGTGGTAGCGCAGCATCTCCGGCAGCTCGCGCAGGCCCAGAGGGTGGTACTCCAGTTTGCGGTAGAGTCGCGTCAGCGCCTCGAAGTGGCGGGCCTCGTCCATGATGAAGGACGCCAGGTAGATCTGCGCCGTCGACTCCCCCGCTTCCATCATCTGCGGCAGGATGTTCGCCGCGCCGGCCATCGCCGTCTGCTCGCCCAGGTAGACGGGGGTAAGCATGCGGGCCAGGGCCTGGTTCTGCCGCTGGGTCATCAGCAGGGCCTGCCCCCAATCCAGGTCGCGGGAAGTCCACTGCATCTTGGCCGCCTTGTGGAAGAGGTTGATCAGGAGGTCGTCCTCGAGATCCGGGAAGATGCGCACGACGCTGCGGATCCCGGAGGTGCGCCGGGGCGTGGGCCGGTCACTCAAGGCGAGTTCCCCGTTTCATGGTGTGTCATAGAACGCGCAACGGGCCGGAAATGCTGCTAGAGGGCATTATACGCAAAACGGCCTGCCCTGTCCTGTTTCCGGCGACGGTGGGCGCGCCGTAGGTTTCTGCTATGGTAGGGCCGTGAATCGCCACCGGGAGCCCCTGGTTGTGGAGGTTCTCACCCCGCTGCTGGCCGTCTGGGGCCCGTCGCGCCCGCGCGCGTGGTCGGAGGCCCGCACCGACTACTACCGCCTCTGGCTGCTCCTGGACGCCATCTCGGAGCGGTTCCACAACCGGGTCACCGTCTACATCGTGGATCTCGTCTCGCTGCA
>CAYHPT010000001.1:20631-24441 GCA_964358435.1 uncultured bacterium
GGCGCAGCAAATGTCCTGGCGTCCGCGCCGCATCTTCAAGATCACCCGGCACCGCATCCGGCGCTTTCCCACGTTTCTGATCGGCGGCCGGGAGAAGTACACCGGCTGGGATCTGGAGGAGCTCGCGCAACGGATCGAGGCCTGGCTGCCACGGGACTAACCGCCGCGCCCGCGTGGAACCGGGACGGTCTCCTGACTCCCGTTGCCCGTGGCACCGCGAGGCTGATATCCTGAACGTAGTCTCTGAACCGGCGTTCGGCTACCCGAGGGTTCATGGAGATCATTGTCGCCAAGCACATGGGGTTTTGCGGGGGCGTCAAGCGCGCCGTAGAGATGGCGCAGGGCGCCGCGCAGCAGGTGGACGGTCCCGTCTTCACATGGGGGCCGCTGATCCACAATCCCCAGGTCGTGAAGCGGCTGCAGGCCGAAGGGGTCCAGGTCACGGAGCAGTTGGACGAACTCGAAGGCGAGGCCTTCGTCGTCTCCGCCTACGGCGTAGAGCACGCCGTCCTGGAGCACGCTCGGGCTAAAGGGATGCGTGTTGTGGACGCCACCTGCCCGGTTGTGATCCGCGCCCACCAGCTCGCCTACAAACTCGCCGAAGAGGGGTACCAACTCATCGTCGTCGGCGATCACGGCCACCCGGAGATGGTCACGCTGAAGGAAGTCCTCGGCGACAAGGTGACCATCGTGCACACGCTGAAGGAAGCGCGGCAGGTCAAGGTGCGCGGGAAGGTCGGCGTGATGTCGCAGACGACCCAGTCCCTGGAGAACTTCCGGCAGATCGTCGCCGACCTGGCCGTGCGGGCCAGGGAACTGAAGGTCCTCAACACCCTCTGCCCGGCGATCACCGTGCGCCAGGAGGAGGCGGAGCGCCTCGTCGAAGAGGTCGATGCGCTCGTGGTGGTCGGCGGCCACGGCAGCAGCAACACGACCCGTCTGACCGAACTCGGCCGCACCCACGCCGTGACCACTTATCATATCGAGGTGCCCGACGAACTCAATCCCGCCTGGTTTGCCGGCGTGGAGAAGGTCGGCGTGATGTCCGGCGCCTCCACCCCCGACTGGATCATCACTCAGGTGCTGCACCGCCTGCAGGAGATCGGGGACGCGCAAGCCGTAAACGCCGCCGTCTCCTGACGCCGGGCCCACCAGGATGAGCCTCCCGGTCGTCGCCATCGTCGGCCGGCCCAATGTGGGCAAGTCCGAACTCTTCAACCGCCTGATCGGCCGCCGCCTGGCCATCGTCGAAGAAACGCCGGGGCTCACCCGGGACCGCCTCTACGCGGAGTGCACCTGGGAGGGGCGGACCTTCCTGCTGGTGGATACGGGTGGGTTGATCTCCGGCCAAAAGGGCGAACTCCCGGTCGAGGTGCGCCGGCAGACGCTGCGGGCGATCGAGGAGGCGGACGTTCTCCTCCTGGTCGTGGACACCCGCGCGGGACTGCTGCCCGAGGATGCCGAGGCGGCCGAGGTGCTGCGCCAATCCCGCAAGCCCGTCCTCCTGGTGGCAAACAAAGTGGATCACCCCACGCACATGGACGGCATCTACGAGTTTCACGGGCTGGGCCTGGGGGAGCCGCTCCCCGTCTCGGCGATGCACGGGATCGGCACCGGTGACCTGCTCGACGAAGTGGTGGCCCTGCTTCCCGCGGAGGAGGCGGCGCCGGCGGTCCCGGGCACGCGTGTCGCGGTGGTCGGACGTCCCAACGTGGGGAAGTCGTCGCTCGTCAACGCCATCCTGGGCGAGGACCGGGTCATCGTGGCGGAGGCGCCGGGCACGACCCGCGACGCCGTGGACACGCGGCTGGAGTACCAGGGACGGCCCTTCGTCTTCGTCGATACGGCCGGCCTGCGCCGGCCCTCGCGCGTAGCGGATGCCGTCGAGCGCTACAGCGTCAGCCGCGCGCGGACAGCGATCGAGCGGGCGGAAGTGGCCATCCTGGTGTTGGACGCGACCGAGGGCGTGGCCGACCAGGACCAGCACATCGCCCGTGACATCGCCGACGCGGGGCGGGCGATGCTCGTCGCGCTGAACAAGTGGGATCTGGTCCCGGAAGAGCGCCGGGTACAGGAGGAGATTCGTCGCCGCGTACGGCACGCGCTGCGGTTCGTGGCCTACGCGCCGGTGCGCCCGGTGTCGGCGAAGCAGCGCAGCGGCATCGGTGAACTGCTCACGGCGATAACCCGCGTGGCCGATGCCTACGCCTTCCGCGTCGCCACCGGCCCGCTGAACCGCGCCGTGGAGGCCGCGGAGACCACCACGCCGCCTCCGGCCGACGCGCGCGGGCGGCAGGTGAAGATCCTCTACGCGACACAGGTGCGCGCCGCACCGCCGACCTTCGTCCTCTTCGTCAACAACCCCGACCTGATGCCGGAGAACTACCTGCGCTACCTCGAGCGGTCGCTGCGCCAGGCGTTCCCGCTGGAAGGGACTCCGCTGCGATTCATCCTCCGGAGGAGGGGGCAGGGGAGGACGTGACCCCAGCGCGGACGTTTTGCGTTTTTCGCCTGCACGGATTGCGCGTTGAATCCGCCCGCATGGAGAAGTAGCATGGCTGGCCACCTGGCTCGCGCCGTCTGGTTCCCCCGCCCGCGCGCCGTGGAGATCCGCGAGGAGCCCGACCGGCCGCCGGGGCCCGGAGAGGTGCGGATCCGGGCCGTCCTCTCGGCGATCAGTCACGGGACGGAGATGCTGGTCTACCGGGGCGAGGTCCCTCGGGATCTCGCGCTCGATCTTCCCACGCTGCGGGGTGGATTCGGCTTCCCCATCAAGTACGGCTACGCCAGCGTGGGGCACGTGGAGGAGGTGGGTCCGGCAGTGCGCGGACTCGCTCCCGGGGATCTGGTCTTCACACACCATCCCCATCAGACTGGATACACGGTCGCGGTCGACCTGCCCACCGCGCTACCCGCGGGTGCCTCTCCGGAGTCCGGCGTCTTCCTCGCTAACCTGGAGACCGCGGTGAATGTCCTGCTCGACGCGCCGGTGATGGTCGGTGAGGTGGTGGTGATCTTCGGGCAGGGAGTGGTGGGGCTGCTGCTGACACAGTTGGTCCGCCGCCACCTGTGCGCTGCACTGCTCACGGTGGATTCGCTACCCCGCCGGCGGCAACTCAGTATGTCCCTGGGTGCGGATGCGTCACTTGACCCGGCGGAAGATCTCGCCACTGCGGTGCATGAGCGGTCCGGCGGGCGGGGCGCGGACATGGTCATCGAAGCGAGCGGCCAACCTGCCGCCCTGCAGGCCGCGCTGGACGTCGCCGCCCTGGAGGGGCGTGTTGTCGTCGTGTCCTGGTACGGGAGGAAACCGGTGCAGCTCGAGCTGGGCGGAGCCTTTCACCGACGGCGCCTCCGGCTGATCAGTTCGCAGGTTGGTCACGTCCCCGGATCAGTGTTGCCGCGCTGGGACGTGGCCCGCCGCCGCCGCGTGGCGGCCGGGTTGATCCCGAGCCTCGCGCTCGCGCCGCTGATCTCTCACCGATTTCCATTTGATCGGGCCGCGGAGGCGTACGCGCTCGTGGACCAGCGTCCCGCAGAGGTCGTGCAGGTCGTCCTGACCTACGGCGATGTTTGAGGTCGGCGTCCGGGGGAGTTTCGCAGCCACGCACCGCCTGCGCGGCGATTTCGGACCGGCCACGCAGCCACACGGACATGCATATCAAGTGGAGGCAACCGCACGGGGTCCGGCCCTCAGCGACGACGGAACGCTTCTGGACGTGGGGCTGCTCCGGCGGTTACTGGATCAGGCGGTGGCCCCTCTGCACGGCCGTGACCTAGATACTCTCGAAGTTTTCCAGGGTCAGAACA
>CAYHPT010000002.1:0-17079 GCA_964358435.1 uncultured bacterium
GGCAGCGCCATCAACTACACGAAGGAATTCCTGCGCTATCTGGAAACGCTGGGTGTCGACGTCGTGAACGGCAGCGCCGCGTTCGCGCTCGAGACGTCCAAAGTCAGTCAGTACACGCTGTTGCGCCGCCTCGGCCTGCCCGTCCCGCGCGCTCGGGTGATCAACCACCCCTCGCAGGCGCCCGCCGCAGCGGAGGGGTTCACTTCCCCCGTGATCGTCAAGCCCAACATCGGCGGCAGCGGCGCCGGCATGCAGCGTTTTGACACGCCGGAAGCGCTGCGGGAGGCCGCGACATCCGGAGCCATCAACGTCGGCATCGACGGCACCGCCCTCGTGCAGGAGTTCCTCCCGGCGCGGGACGGGCACATCGTCCGCGTGGAGGTTCTGGACGGCCGCTTCCTGTACGCCATCAAGGTCTACCCGAATTTCGCCGCGGGGTTCAACCTCTGCCCGGCGGATATCTGCCAGCCGGACGGCGTCGTGCAGACGGCAGACGAGGAGCAGGGTTCGGGCTTCTCCGCGGACCTCTGCCCGGTGGACCTGCCGAAGGTGGCACTGCGGGTCGAAGGTTATGCGCCGCCGCCGTCGGTGATCGAGGACGTGTTGACGATCGCCCGGGCGGCCGGAATCGACCTGGGCGGCGTCGAATACCTGGTCAACGACCGGGATGGGCGGGTCTACTTCTACGACATCAACGCCCTGTCGAATTTCGTCACGGACGCGGTGCGCGTCGTGGGTTTCGACCCCTCCGCGGTCCTCGTGGACTACCTGGTCGCCCGGGGCCGGCTGCGCGCGCCGGTACGCGCCCGTCGCTGACGCAAGCGGCCCGCCCGCCCGCAGCGCATCCTCCGTAAAGGAGTGGTGTCACCGTGCTGCTTGAAGGGAAGCGCGCCCTCATCATGGGCGTGGCCAACAAGCGCAGTATCGCCTGGGGCATCGCCGCCGCCTTCCACCGAGAAGGGGCGGAACTCGCGTTCACCTACCAGAGCGACCGCCTGAAAGAAAACCTGGACGAACTGCTGGATACCATCGGCGGCCGGGACAAGTTCCTGACATTCCCCTGCGACGTGCAGTCCGACGAGCAGTTGACCGCGGCCTTCGGGACGCTCGCCGAGCGGTGGGGCCGGCTGGACGCGCTGGCGCACTGCATCGCCTTCGCCGACCGCGAGGACCTCGGCCGCCCCTTCCACCAGATCTCGCGCAGCGGCTACGCCCTGGCCCTGGACATCAGCGCGTACTCCCTGATCGCGGTGGCCCGCCACGCCGCCCCGCTGATGACGAACGGCGGCAGCATCTTCACCCTGACCTACAACGCCGTGGAGCGCGTCGTCCCCGGCTACAGCGTCATGGCGGTGGCGAAGGCGGCGCTGGAGGCGGAGGTGCGCTACCTGGCGTCCGAACTGGGGCCGCAGCAGATCCGCGTCAACGCCATCTCCGCCGGCCCGCTGAAGACGCTGGCGGGTAGCGCCGTGAAAGGCATCTCCAAACTTCGCGACCTGACCGAAGAGACGGCCCCGCTGCGGCGGAACATCACGCAGGAAGACGTGGGCGACGTGGCGGTCTTTCTGGCCAGCGACCTCTCCCGCGCCGTCACCGGCAACACGCTCTTCGTGGACAGCGGCTTCCACATCATGGGTGTACCGGGGATTCTCGGAGTATGAGCGCATTGCGCAATTAGGAGGTAGAGGACCTCCTAATTCATGAATATGATTCTCGGTGATTTCTGCGCGCGCACGGGAGCTTTATTTCTTCTCTTTGGAGGGCGCCCCCTTGTCTGTCCGCTTTACGACATCCTCTCCATACGCCTTTTCAAGACGGACTAGAGGCGCAGAAGGCTCGTCAGCAAGATCTCCAGCGCCTCCGGGCTCGGACTGAGCGTCAGGAGCCGGTGGCTTCGGGTTCTCTTCGGCTTCCATCATCCACCTCCTCAGAATGGAATCACCGAAAAACGACAAGGTAGATCGTCGCCAAGAATATTGCAAGTACTGAGTAAATCCCCCACTCCAAGCCCCGACGGTATCTCCCTTGCTGTGTTTGGAGGACCGCCTCGTTACTCTCAACGGCATCAATGAATCCTTTTAGCATACGGACGCGAAACCTTACGGGCTCCAGCCTCCACGTCACGGGGTCGGTCAAGAACCCATGCGAGATGACAGTATGTTGAGTAAGCCGAATGCCCGAAATTGCGAGAGAAAACGCAGTAACGAGAGGAACAAGTGGGCCGAGGGCGACAAGTTTGTCGACCCAAGGAAGCGAACCGTCGAACACGAACCGGAGAGCTGTATTGGCCCACAGACTCACAAGACCACCCGTGAGTCCAATCAGGACCTGCGTCTTTTGGACATGCTCCTTGCTTCGATTTTCCGTTGTGGCAAAGCGATCCCTGGCTTCCAGATAGGCTAACTGGATGGTCTCGGAGTTGTAAGGTTGCCTCTGTCCGACCATATCGCGCGTGCAGCGAAAAATCCTGTTTAACCCCACTATATTAGCATGGGCCGATGTTGGAGAGGGTGATTGCGCCTCGCCTCTACAGCAAACAGGGTGAAAACAGCTAGGCGCTAGATCTCCCAGCCGTAGAGCCGCGCGAGAATCGAGACGATGTTGTTCACCGCGTGGACGGTGATCGACGGCAGGAGGCTCTTCGTCCGTTCGTAGAGGAGAGCCAGCGCCAGACCCAGCACGGCGATCGGCAGGAAGTGCACCACCTGCCGGTGCACGACGCCGAAGAAGAGGGTGCTGCCAATCAGGCCCCAGCCCAGGCCGTAACGGTTCCGCAGGCCGCCGTAGACGACGCCGCGGAAGTAGACCTCTTCACCGATGGGGACGGCCACCCCGAGGAGGGCTATCAGCCAGGCGGTTGCCGCCGGTCCCTTCGTCGTCGCGAGGATGCGGTTGAGTGGGTCCATCTTGCGTTCCCGTTCCGCCTGCAACTCTGCAGCCTGCCGCCCCCGCACTAACGCATAGATCTCCACCCCCGCCTGCTCCGTCACCGAGGCCACCGGAATCATCACCGCGCCGGCGATCAAGCCGACCAGGAGCATGGCGGCCCACCTCCGGGTGGTCAGGCCCAGGCGCGCCAGCGGCAGACGGTAGCGCAGGGCGATCCCCAGGACGCTCAGGAGGACGAAGCCAGCGTTCTGCACGAGGATCACCACTGAGACGACGCGCAGGGTAAGGGTCCCCTCGCTCAGGCCCGCCAGACCCGCCACCAGCGGCATGGTCAGGCCGAAAAAGACGGCGATGCCGAGCATCTCCACGGGCCCCCATTGCCCCAACCGGTCGGGGGCGCGGGCGCCCAGCATGTACATCGGCAGGAAGACCGGGAGGGCCAGCGCGGTCCCGATCCCCCAGACGAAGACCTCCCAGGCCGGGCGGTGCGCCAGGCGCGTACGCCCGTCGACGAGGATCCAGATCGCGGCCAGGACCGAGCCGACGTAGTAGATCAGAGTAAACGCCCAGGGAAGTACGGGCATGACCCCGTCAGGTTTCTGGCAGGCCGCGCCGCTCTCCTGTCGAATTAGAGAGTGATTGACCTTCCCCGAGGTGACCGCGGTGTCCCATATTTCCGTCTACCGGCGCTGGCGTCCCCAGACTTTTGAGGAGGTCATCGGCCAGCAGCGTATCACCCACACGCTGCAGAACGCCATTCGCGCCGGCCGGATCACCCACGCCTACCTCTTTGCCGGCCACCGCGGCACGGGCAAGACGACAGTGGCGCGGATTCTGGCCAAGGCGCTCAACTGCGCGCAGGGGCCCACACCCAACCCGGACAACACCTGCCCGGTCTGCCTGGGCATCAACCAGGGGAGCAGTCTCGACGTCATTGAAATCGACGGCGCCAGCCACACCCAGGTGGACCACATCCGGGACCTGAAGGAGAAGATCGTCCTGGCGCCGGCGGAGGGGCGGTACAAGATCTATATCATTGACGAAGTGCACATGCTCAGTACCAGCGCCTTCAATGCACTGCTGAAAACGCTGGAGGAGCCGCCGCCGCACGCCGTCTTCGTCCTGGTCACCACCGAGCCGCACAAGATCCCGGCCACGGTGGCCTCGCGCTGCCAGCGCTTCGACTTCCGCCGCGTGCCGCTGGCCGAAATCGAGGCGCGGCTGCACCGCATCGCCGCGGCCGAGGGATTTGCCATCGACGACCGGGCGCTGCGGCACATCGCCCGCATCGCCGACGGCTCGGTGCGCGACGCGGAGTCGGTGCTGGACCAACTCAGCGCCTACAAGGACGAGGGCATCACCACGGACGACATTCTGACGATCCTCGGCGCGCCCGCGGAGGAGACCCTCTTCGCCCTGGTGGACGCCCTGCTGCGCCGGGATGCGGTGGAGGTGCTGCGCATCGCCGCCGGGCTGATCGACGAGGGCAAAGAGAGCCGGCAGATCATGCGCACGCTCCTGGAGCACTTCCGGGATCTGCTGATCGCCAAGGTGGCGGAGAATCCGGAAGGCGTGCTCGACACCACCCCGGAGCGGCTGGCCGCGCTGCAGCGCCAGGCCGCCGGCGCAGAACTCACCGACCTCCTCCGCGCGGTGAAGATCCTCAGTGACGCCGACGTGGAGGCGCGCTCCCACTCGCAGCCGCGGTTGCTGCTGGAGATCTCCCTGATCCGCCTGGCGCGGCCGGAGATGGACCCGACGATCGAGGGGCTGCAGGCGCGGGTGCAGGCGCTGGAGGGAGGCGGCAAACCCTCGCGCGCGCCCGCCGCACCGGTGCCGGCACCGCAGCCAGCGCCTCGACGCACACCCACGCCCCCGAGCACACCAGCCCGCCGGGACACGCCGCCGAAAGCGGCGGGGGAAACCGTGCAGCCTTCGGACGGAGAGGCCGCCCCGCGTCCGGCCGCAGAGGCGTCGGCCGAAGCGTTGGCCGTCACGCTGCAGGACGTCCGCAACCGCTGGGCCCGCGTCCTGGAAGAGGTCAAACGCCTGAAGATGTTCTGCCACGCGCTGCTGATTGAGGGGATGCCGCTGGAGGTACGCGGCCAGACCCTGGTCGTCGGCCTGCGCAGCGGCTATAACTTCCACATGGAGAGCCTGCACCGGCCGGAGAACCGCGCCGTCGTGGAGCAGGCGCTGGAGCGCGTCTTCGGCCGGCGGATGATGCTGCGCTGCCAGGTCCAAGAGGGATCCGGCGAAACGCCGCTGGCGCCCGCCGAGGCTCCGGAGGCGCAGGCGGCGTCCACAGAGAAGACCGACCCGCTGGTCGCGCGGGCGATGGAACTGTTCGGCGGCGAGGTCGTGGCGGTCAAGCGGCTGACCGATACCGCCTAGCCGTGCCCTGACCGCGCCTGCACAACGCCGCGCCCGGAGGACCGTCCGTGCTCAACATGAACAAGATGATGAAGCAGATGCAGAAGTTGCAGGCGGAGATGGCCCGCGTGCAGGCGGAACTGGCCGAAGCGCGCGTGGAGGCCACCGCCGGGGGTGGCGCCGTCGGTGCCGTGGCCAACGGGCACGGCGAGCTGCAGTCGCTGACCATCTCGCCCGCCGCCGTCGATCCCAACGACCTCACCCTCCTCCAGGACCTGGTGGTTGCCGCGGTCAACGAGGTGCAGCGCAAGGTCCGCGCGCTGGCGGAGGAGCGGATGAAGGCCGTCACGGGAGGGCTGCAGATCCCCGGTCTGACCGTCTAGACTCATACCCATGTATGCTCCGCCCCTCGCCCGGCTGATCGACGCCCTGAGCAAACTGCCCACCATCGGGCCGAAGACCGCGCAGCGCCTCGCCTATCACATTCTGCGCATGGCGCCGCAGGACGCCGAGGCCCTGGCGCAGGCCATCCTCGAAGCGCGCGCGCTGACCCGCTACTGCAGCATCTGCTGGAACCTCACCGACATCGACCCGTGCAATATCTGCAGCAACCCGCAGCGCACCTCCAGCGTGATCTGCGTGGTGGAGGATCCGCGAGACTTGGTGGCCATGGAGCGTACGCGCGAGGTGAAGGGGAAGTATCACGTGCTGCACGGCGCGATCTCGCCGCTGGACGGCGTGGGCCCCGACAACCTGAAGATCGCCGAACTGGTCGAGCGCGTGCGCAAGGACCAGGTGCAGGAAGTGATCATCGCCACCAACCCGCGGGCGGAGGGCGAGGCCACAGCGCTCTACCTGGCGAAGGTGCTCAAACCCCTGGGGGTGCGCGTGACGCGGATCGCGCACGGCGTGCCGGTCGGCACCGACCTGGAGTACGCGGACGAGGTCACCCTGGCCAAGGCCCTGGAGGGCCGGCGCGAGATCTGAGAGCGAACCAGCGTAAGCCTCGCCAATCCGTTTGACAAGCCCTGCTAGGTTAGATAATCATATAATCAGTTGGTAATATGAGGCTCGCGTCTCTTAGCACCTGATCTTCGGGAGGGCCGACCATGCTGATGACCGCCCAGGCCAACGCCGTCGCGCTGAAGGCCAAGTTGTTCCGGGGGTTTGCCGATCCCTCGCGCCTCTCCATTGTGGAGGCGTTGCGAGCCGGCCCGCTCACCGTGAGCCAGATTGCCACCGCCACCGGGCTCAGCCAACCCAATGCCTCCAACCACCTGAGTTGTCTGCGCGACTGCGGACTGGTCGTCTCCGCACAGCAGGGACGCTACGTGCACTACCAGCTGAGCGATCCCCGGGTGGACGCTCTGCTCCGGCTGGCCGATGCACTGCTCGCCGACGTCGCCAAGGGCGTCTACGAGTGCACCCGCTACGATTCGCCGACACGGAACTGAGGGGACACGGAACTGACGGTGGCCGGCCAGCGCACCATTGAGGTCCCCATCCGCGGCATGGACTGCGCCGACTGCGTGGTCCGCGTCGAGCGGGCCATCGCCGCCCTCCCCGGCGTTGCGGCGGTGAACGTCTCCCTGGCCGCGGAGAAAGCCATCATTCAACTCGACCCGGGCCGCGTCGACCTGCCGGCGATCGCGCAGGCCGTGGAGGGGGCGGGATACTCGTGCGCGCGGCCTGAGGTCGGCCGGGACGGAACCACGCCGCTCGGCGGATTTACGCGCCCCGTCCTGGCGCTGCTCGGCGTGGTCTTCGGCGCCGTGCTCTTTGTGGTGGTCGTGGGAGAGTGGTTCGGTCTCTTCGCAGCCGTCACCCGGCGCGTCCCGTGGCCCCTCGGCCTGGCGGTCGTCCTGGCCGGCGGTTACCCCGTCTTCCGCAACGTTTTCCGCGCCACCATCCGGAAACAGGTCACCGCCCACACCCTGATGACCGTGGGTGCGCTGGCCGCGCTCGCCGTCGGGCAATGGGCGACCGCCGCGGTCGTCGTCTTCTTTATGCGCGTCGGCGACTACGCCGAGCGCTTCACCACTGGGCGGGCGCGCCGCGCCGTGAAGGACCTCACCGCCATGGCGCCGCAGACGGCCCGGGTGGAGCGGGACGGTGCCGAGCAGGAGGTGCCGGTGGGCGAGGTGGCGGTCGGTGAAATCCTCGTCGTGCGGCCTGGCGAGAAGATCCCGGTAGACGGCGAGGTCATCGCCGGTCATGCCGCCGTGGATCAGGCGACCATCACCGGAGAATCCATGCCGGTCGAGGCCGGTCCCGGGACGCGGGTCTTCGCGGCCACGATCGCGCAGTTGGGCGGCCTGCGCCTCCGCGCCACCCACGTGGGAAAGGACACCACTTTCGGACGCGTGGTCAGAATGGTGGAAGACGCGGAGGCGCACCGGGCCAACGTCCAGCGCATCGCCGACAAGTTCTCCGCGTATTACCTACCGTTGGTTGTGTCCATCGCGACCCTGACCCTGCTGATCCGCCGCGACCCACTGGCCACAGCCGCGGTGCTGGTGGTGGCCTGCTCCTGTTCCTTCGCCCTCGCCACACCCATCGCCATGCTGGCTTCCATCGGCGCGGGCGCCCGGCGCGGCCTGTTGATCAAGGGAGGCCGGTATCTGGAGGCGCTGGCCCGTGCCGATGTCGTGCTGATAGACAAAACCGGCACGCTGACGCTGGGCCGCCCGCAGATCACCGATGTGCTGCCGCTGAACGGCGCATCAGGGGAAGACGTCCTGGTGCTGGCGGCCTCTGCGGAGCGCTACTCGGAGCACCCGCTGGCCGAGGCGGTGCGTGCCGCGGCCAGGGAGCGCGGCCTAGTGCTGCTCGAGCCGGAGCAGTTTGAAGCCATTCCGGGGATCGGCGTGCGGGCGCGTGTGGACGGCGTCGCGGTCACCGTCGGCAGCCGGCGGATGGTGCCGGACGGCGCCACGCCGCGCGTTGTCGCCGACCTGGAGGCGCAGGGCAAAACGCTTCTGTTTGTGGCCCGTGACGGCGCCATCACCGGAGTCCTTGCCGCCAGTGACACGCTGCGGCCAGAGGTCCCGGCCGCCCTCGCCGCCATCCGGGCGCTCGGCATCCGGCAGATCGAACTGCTCACCGGAGACAACGAACGGACTGCCGCGGCGATGGCGCAGCGACTGGACGTGGTGTATCGCGCCGGTCTTCTCCCCCAGGACAAGATCGCCATCGTAAAAGCGTATCAGGCCAAAGGGCACACCGTCGTGATGATCGGCGACGGCGTGAACGATGCGCCCGCGCTGGCGCAGGCCGACGTGGGCATCGCCATGGGCGCGGCCGGATCCGACATCGCCGTGGAGGCGGCGCACATCGCGCTGCTGCGCGATGACTGGGCGCTCATCCCGGAGGTCTGGCAGATCGCCCGCCGCACGATGCGGGTCGTGAAGCTGAACATTGGATTCACCGCCGCGTACAACCTCACCGGGTTGACCCTCGCCGCCCTGGGCATTCTGCCGCTCGTCTTCGCCGCCGCCGCGCAGTCATTGCCCGACCTGGGGATTCTCGGCAACTCCGCACGGCTGCTGCGTCCCACGCGTCCGCCGACCGCCGGATAATTGCGAGGAGCTGCAAGCCACGATATACTGGCCTTTGAGCGTATGCATGTGGATTTCTTCAGTCCGACACACGGAAAACTGAGCTTCGACGAGATGTTCAGGCGGCTGGTCGGCTACATCGAGGAGGAGCCGGACCAGCAGTACCACCTGATCATCGGCACCGACTCGCTGCTGGCGGAGGACACCACCTTTGTGACCGCCATCGTCGTGCACCGCGTCGGACACGGCGGCCGCTACTTCTACCGCAAGATGCGCAACCGCAAGATGGAGAGCCTGCGCCAGCGGATCCTCTTCGAGACCTCACTCAGCCTGGAGACGGCCAGCAAGATCGCCGGCGAAATGTCCCGCAACGGCCATTCCGAACTGCCGGTGGAGATTCACCTGGACGTGGGCGAGCGCGGCGAGACCCGCACCATCATCCGTGAGGTCATCGGCATGGTCACCGGCTCCGGATTTGCCGCCGTGACCAAACCGGACGCCTACGGCGCCAGCAAAGTCGCCGACAAACACAGCAAGTAAGTCTGCACCACTTCTCCGGCCGCAACTGCGGCCGGAACTGCTCTTCCTCGCCAACACTGCCAGTACGGTCGCGCGGCGGCGCCGGTAGCCGGGTTACGTCCTCGCACGCAGGACCTCCCGGCCGCCCATGTACGGCACCAGGACGTCCGGGATGCGCACGCTCCCATCCTCCTGCTGGTAGTTCTCCAGCACCGCGATGAGCGCGCGGCTGGTGGCGATGGCCGTCCCGTTGAGCGTGTGCACCAGTTCGGTGCCGCCGCGTCCCGCGCGGAAGCGCACGCGCAGCCGCCGCGCCTGGAAGTCGGTGGTGTTGCTGCAGGAGGTCACCTCGCCGTACTCGCCGCGCCCCGGCATCCACGCTTCGATGTCGTAGGTCTTGGCCGAGGCCAGGCCCAGGTCGCCGGTGCAGAGGACGACCACGCGGTAGGGGATCCCCAGCGACTGCAGGAGTGCCTCTTCAATGGAGAGCAGGAACTCGTGCTCCTCCCACGAGCGGCCCGGGTGGCAGTACGAGAACATCTCCACCTTGTCGAACTGGTGCACGCGGTAGAGGCCGCGGATCTCCCGCCCGTAGGAACCCGCCTCGCGGCGAAAACACCACGACAGGCCGGCCAGGCGGATGGGCAGGCGGTCCTCTTCCAGGATCTCGTCCATGTGGTAGGCGGCCAGGCTGTGCTCGGAAGTGCCGATGAGCGCCAGGTCGTCCTCCGGGATGTAGTAGGTCTGCAACGGGTCGAGGTGTGGCCCGCCCCACGCGCCCATAATGACCTCCGGCTTCACCAGCACCGGCGTGATCACGGGCAGGAACCCCCGCGCCAGCACGAAGTCCAGCGCGTAGCGGATCAGGGCCATCTCCAGCAGGGCGCCGGACCCGACCAGGTAGTAGAAGCGGGAGCCCGAGACCTTGGCGCCGCGCTCCAGGTCGAGGATCCCCAGACGAGCGCCGATGTCCACGTGATCCCGCGGGGGGAAACCCGGAGCCGTGGGCGCGCCCCAGGTGCGCACGGTGACGTTGGCCGACGGATCCGGGCCCACCGGCACGCTGGCGTGCGGCAGGTTCGGCAGCGAGCGCAGGATCGGGTCTAGTTGCTCCTCGACCGCGCGCAGGACGACCTCCTGCGCCCGCAGCCGGTCGGAGAGGTCGCGCGCGGCGGCGATCCGGCTCTCCTGCTCCGCACCCTTCAGACGGGCAATCTCCAAGGAGGACCGCTTCTGCTCCGCGCGCAGCACCTCGATCTGCTGCAGCAACTCGCGGCGGCGCCTGTCCACCTCGAGGATGCGGTCGACCAGCGACGCATCGGCGCCCCGCGCGCGCAGCGCGTTGCGGACCACATCCGGCTGCTGTCGGACCAACTTGATGTCCAGCATCGTCTCCTCCTCAAAACGCAGAATCCCGCCTCTGCGCAGAGACGGGATTCACCCGCGGTGCCACTCTGGTTCCGTTCCGGCGGTCTGAGACTCGGGACGGCCCTTTTGGCGCGATCTCGGGCGCACCCGGGGAGCTCCGCCGTACTTGAATCGCTCCCGGCTCGGGAGGGGATTGTCCTCCGGCCCCGTCGCATCAGGCTGGGGCTCGCTGTGCGGAGGATCGATGCTCCGTCCTCGCCGTTGCCGCTATCGTATCCGCGCGAGATGCCAAAATCAAGCAGTCGTTCTGCGGCTAGATATCGAGAATGACACGCGCCGACCACCCACCATCCTGACTGATCTGGAGCAGGTGATAGGTGGCGGCCTTGACGTCCATCCGGAAGCGGTGGCGCGCGGGGTCGACGGGTTCGCCCGGGAGGACGGCGCGCAGGCGCGTCGGCGTGACCTCTTCGACGACGAAGGCCGCCGGGATGAAGCCGTCGCCGTTAAGGACGACGAGCAGGTCGTTCATCCAGGCCACCAGCAAACCTTCCAGGTCGTCGGCCTCCACCACGCGTGTCCGGCGTTCTTGTTCCCGCACCGTGGAGAGGTCGATGATGAAATGGAACATGCCGCGCGCCGCGTTGGCGAAGAGTTCGGGGAGATCGCGCCCGTAGGCGATGATGCCGACGTCGGCGGTATGGTCGAAGATTTCGAAGGGGACCGTGGGCGCAGGCATGAGCGGGGTGCCGGCGCCATCATAGCAAGGGCGGCGAGGGCGGTGCTAGAATGAGGCCCGCTACGCCAGCACGGGAGTTGCGGCGGGAAGGAGGTCGCGGATGGACGACCAGCGTGAGCGCATCCGGCTCACCTCCATGGTCGCCTGCGCGGGCTGAGCGTCGAAACTCAGCCCCGCCGACCTGGCGCAGGTCCTGCGCTATCTGCCACAACCTAGCGACCCCAACCTGCTCGTGGGGATCTCGACGCGCGACGACGCCGCGGTCTATCGCCTGAGCGACGACCTGGCCCTCGTCCAGACGGTGGACGTCTTCACGCCCGTGGTGGACGATCCGTTCCAGTACGGGGCCATCTCCGTGGCCAACGCCCTCTCCGACATCTACGCCATGGGCGCGCGCCCGCTGCTCGCGCTAAACATCGTGGGGTTCCCCCGCGGGAAGCTGCCGCTGGACATCCTGGGCGAGATCCTCCGCGGCGGTGCGGCGAAGGCGGCAGAGGCTGGTGTCCTCATCGTCGGCGGGCACAGCATCGATGATCCTGAGCCTAAGTACGGACTGGCCGTGACCGGCACGGTCCACCCGGAGAAGGTCATCACGAACGCCTCCGGCCGCCCCGGCGACGTTCTGGTGCTGACCAAGCCTCTGGGGCTCGGCGTGATCACCACGGGGATCAAGCAGGGGAAGACGCCGCCCGCTGTGGCCGAGGCGGCGATCCGCGTGATGGGCACCCTCAACCGGGCCGCCTCCGAAGCGATGGTGGAGGTAGGCGTGCACGCCTGCACCGACATCACCGGCTTCGGACTACTGGGGCATTTGCAGCAACTGGCCGCCGCCAGCGGCGTCGCCGCCCGCATCAGGGTCGGTCCGATTCCCTTCCTCCCGGAGGCACACACCCTGGCCCGGCAGGGTGCTATCGCCGGAGGCACGGCCCGCAACTTCGAATTCCTGCAGGACAAGGTCGCCTACGACGAAGGCATCGACGAGGCGACCCGCCTCCTCCTGGCCGACGCCCAGACCTCCGGCGGCCTGCTCATCGCCGTCCCACCGGACAGGGCCGCCGCACTCGACGCGGCCCTCCAGCGGCGGGGTGTCTCCCCCGTCGCCCATATCGGCGAGTTGACCGCAGGACCCGCCGGCCGGATCACGGTCGTCCCGTGAGGCGCGGTCCAGGAAGCCCGCCCTTCAGTTCAACCGTCCCCTCGGTCGCGCAGGCGCCCGTCGACGAGCCATGCCACGCGGGCTGCCCTCCTGAGGATGACGGGGTCGTGCGTGACCACCAGGGCCGCCATGCGCTCCGTCTGGTTGAGGTCCACGAGCAGTTCCCACACGGCCCCGGCCGTCTCGGCGTCAAGGCGCCCGGTCGGCTCATCCGCAAAGACCACCGGGGGCCGCCGGGCCAGCGCGCGCGCGAGCGCGACCCTTGTCGCTTGCCCGCCCGACAGTTCGCGGGGGCGCCGGTGCTTCAATTCAGCAATGCCGAGGCGATCGAAGAGTGCACTGACCCAGTCCGCGTTAGGCTTGCCCCAGTAGCGGAACGGCAGCACGGCGTTCTCCCAACTGGTCAGCGTCGGGACCAACACAGGGGTTTGGTGGAGAAAGCCCATCGTGCGCCGCCAGCGCAGCATCTCACCTTCCCCGGCGATCGGGTGCAGGCGTATGGTCTCGAACCGGACCTCCCCGCCATCCGGCCGGTCGACGCCGACCAGGAGGTGCAGGAGTGTCGTCTTGCCGCTGCCTGAGCGCCCGGCGATGACCAGGAGCTCCCCTTCTGCCAGTGTGAAATCGACGCCCCTGAGCACCGGGACCGGAGGGCGCCGGCCGTTCCGGTACGTGCGCACGAGCCCGCTAACCTGGAGCATCACTCCTCCTTGAGGCGGCCCGAGGGCGGGTCCAGGGAGGTCGCCAGGGCCGGGATTCCCGCCGCCACGACGACCAGGCCCAGGGCCACGGACGCCGTCAGCAGCACGATCCCCATCTCCGGGTAGAGCCAGTTCTGCAGCTGGACCCGGGCGAGCCGCTGGCTCACGCGAATCCATCCCAGCCAGGCCGCGGCCAGCACGGGGAGAACGGCAATGGCGTGGAGGGCCACGGCCTCGATGAGGGCTTCCCGGACGATCTGCCCGCGAGAGGCCCCCAGAGCGCGCTTGATCGCCACCTCCTTCGCCCGTTCGAAGCGGTTCACCGTGAAGTTGAAGGCCACGAGCAACGCGGCGGCCAGGAGCCCAATCGCGGCGCCCGGGATCGCGAGCACCAGGATGAACAGGTTGGCGGTGCGCAGGCCCTTGGCCAGAGACCGGGCGTCGTCCACCCGAATCTCGTCTGCCTTGATCCCGGCCGCCGCGGCGCGCTCTACGACGCGGCCCTTGATCACCTCTGGGGCCAACCCGGGCGGACGAACCCACAGCACCCAGCGTTGCCGGTTCGTGGGCACCTGACCGCCCACGGCCAAGGTTACCGTTGCCTCGATCCCGCGAACGATCCCCGCCATCCTGTAGCGTGGAGAACCGTCCATGGCGCCCACCCATCCTCCCGGGTGACATCCCAGGATCCGGCACGCCCGTTCAGGCATGACGGCCTCTCCTTCACCCGGCCATCGCCCCTCGACCAGGCGGAGGTTGGGGTAGTACTCCCGGAGCACACGGGCGGAGGGAAACCGAAAGTTGTAGAGAGTGACGCCCTTCTCTGTGCCCATGGTGGGGAGCCAGACCTCATGCCCCTGGAGCCTCAGACGCTCCAAGAATTGCTCGGGCGACCCCAAGAGGCGGACAAGGGGAGAGTCGACCTCGATCTGGACCAGTGTGGGAGGGAGATACGAAGCAAAGGTCAGCGTCGCGCTCCGCAGCACCGCCAGGCACACGAGCAGGGCGAGGGTCCCGACGGCAAGGGAAACCCACAGGATGACCAGGCGCAGGGGGTGACGGAAGAGGTTTCTGACGGGCTCCATCCTTCAGTCACCGGAATGCCCACGAGGAGTTTCGGTACCCACCGTCTGCGCCTCCTTGCATGGGCGAACGCGCCCACACGCTCCGGGAACAATGATCAGCCGGCGCGTGGCCAGCCAATCGTAGGCGCGCTGGCCCCACGCCAACCGGCAGGCCGCGAGCAGCGGAAGAAGGGGCCACAAGGGAGGCAACCGCGAGATGACGAGCAGGACGGCATCCATGCCTTCCCGGACTTTGCCGGAGGCGCCTGCCACCTGCATCCGCCTCTCGAGTCGGTCCAGGTCCAAGGGGTAGCGGGTCACCGTCTCCTGGTCCCGGAACGAGACCATCGTCAACCACCCCAAGAGATCGAGACGGCCCAGCAGGCGCACAGACCGGATGCACATCGAGCACCAGCCATCATAGAACACGGTCAGCCGAATGCGTGACGCGAGCCAGGATTTACTCCGGAGGTACTCGTTGTCGGTAAGGAGGAGAGGATAGATGGAGAGCATGCTCCAACCGAACGTCACCAGGCCCATCACGAGCGCGATGGCCGTGTGAAAGGCCACGCCCGAGAGAATCATGATGTACCGCGTCCAGCGGTTCAATAAGAGAGGCGCGAAGGTCACCTCGAACAGCACGGTGCCGTACGTGCCCAGCACGACGAGGAAGGGGTTACGGTAGAGGTATTCGGCCACGCCGGGCCAGGAGAAATCGCGCACACGCAGGATGTAGTACAAGGCCGTCCCGTTCTGCCAGAGCTCCCCCATGGCCTTGTAGAGCCCGGTACTCATGTAGAGGAACGCGAGTTGGGCAATGATGATGAGCACGGCAGCATTGTGGGCGACAGCCCGGATCTCTCGGCGGAAGCCCGGGCGCGGCGGGCCTGGCCCGGCGTGCGGCGAGAAATGGGCGCCCGTATTGGCGAGGACGAGGAAGAGCAGGACAATGCGCATGAAGTTGTCGCCACCGTCCCCCAGCAGCGGGTTGCGCTCCTGAAGGGACCAGATCATGACCCAATGCAGCAGGCCGATCAGGCGGGGCCAGAGGCCCACGCTGTAGAGGAGAGCGATGACGACGCCTGCGGCATACAGAGCCTCGAACACCACCACCTCCGGGCTGAGTTGCCATACGGAGAACAGCTCGAGCTCTCGAACGAAACGGTCGTGAGGCCAGAACCCGTTGGGGCCCCAGAGGAGATGGCGGACGGGATAGTGGAGGAGGTAATAGTAGATGCCCCAGCATCCAAGCAGGATGCGGGACAGGCTCGCGCCCACGAGCCAGTGCTCCGTGGTCAGCCAGTCAACCGTGTGCCCTAACACCCTTCTGGCCATGCGCTCATACCCTGGCACCTGTCCGAGATCGAGCCTCTCGCCCGCGACGCTCACTGAATCCGTTCGTAGGGCAGCCAGGGAAAGACGTATGACTTGGTGCTGCCCGCCGAATCGGGAAGGTGGCGCTGCGACCAGGGCGGGGGACGGTGGATCATGACGCTGAACTGGACCGCCGTGGTTCGCCCACGGCCGGCGATCCCGTCACAGGCGGACGAGGCGTAGCGGGCCAGCACGGACGCTCCAACTTCCCGGGCGTGCTCGGTGGCCTGGTCTTCGCCACGGCACAGGGAGTGGCCTGGAATGCGCCGACACAACAGGACGAGCCAGTCATCTGCGGTGCCACCGAACAGGAACCGCATGGCATTCTCCTGGACGCGCAGAAGCCGGCCCATCGGGGTGTTGCGGTTCTGGTGGTGCCTCGCCAGGAGGGGTTCCGTGGCGTCGCGCCAGGGTGTCACGCCGGCTTCCGTCGAGCATCGCACCGCCAGCACGAAATTGTGACGCACCGGATTGGGGGCGAAGAGGTGCCAGTTCTGCACGAACAGGGGGCGCTGCAGGAGCATGATACGCGAGAGTAGTTGCGCTTTGAGCGGGTTCGGCGGGGTGAGGTAGAGGAAGGTATTCCCGAGGTAGACGAGGCTCCCACAGATAAGCACGACCGTCATGCCACCCAGCGCGACGAGGCGCAGTGCACGCCAGATGCGCTGGGGGCCGTGGATGTGATCGAAGTTCCCCATCTCAACTGCCTCCAGTCGGCCGAGCAGACCCCCTCCCCTACCCTCGGGAGCGATCGGACCGAGAGCGAGAGTTTCAAGGGGGAACGGCAGGGCAGCGTGGGAGGGGGGAGGCCGTCCAGCCTCCCCCCTCTGGGCTAGTCCGCCGGATCGAAGAGCGTGGCGAGGATGACGGGCTCGGCAGAGGCCAAGGGGTCCCCCCCAAGCCGGTCGGTCACCCGACGCGCGACTTCCCGAACGAATGCCCTGGCCGCCTCAAGCAAGGCCGCTCTGGCGACTTCTTTGGCGAAGCCCACAGCCGCCCGGGCGATCGCAGCCCAAAATTCAGGCTGTATGCCGGCCAGGAGATCGCCTTCTGCCGTACGCGGCAGGACCACTTCACATTGGCCCACGCCGCCATAGCACTGGTTGAAGGCGATGCTCGCCGCGGCCGGTACCGGCTGAGCGTGCGACCCCGTGACGGCGACCCCCGTCACCACGAGCGCAAGGATGAGCACAAGTGCCAGACTTTTCATGGTGGATCCCCCCTTGGGCTGAAAGCCCCAGTGTTCATCAAGAGCATCGGCGGAGGGGATGGGGCTTTTCGGGGACCGCAGTAGGTTGTCGCCCTGGCGAGCGCGCGAGGGGGAACTCGCGACGGGAGG
>CAYHPT010000003.1:0-6344 GCA_964358435.1 uncultured bacterium
CCACTCGAGCGTCACCTCGCGCGCGCCGGGCATCTCGTCGGGCTCGAGGGGCTGGCCCTTGTAGACCCACGAGAGCACGCCCGAGCCCGGGCGCGTCTTGGGATAGAAGAGCTGGCGCTCGATCAATGGCACGCGCAGCACCGGCACGCCGGCGCGGTAGAGAGGGTGCCACGTCACCACGAGGTCATCGGGGCCCGCTTCCATCTCTCGGCCGGTGAGGCGCCAGTAAAACCCCCGCTCATCCCCCGTAGCCAACCCGACGGCCCGCCTGACCACAGCCTCATCCCGGACCAGATCCGCGCCGTTGACCTGGGCGTGCCCTTCAGACGGCAGGAGGAGCGTAGCCAGCACCTTCAAGAGGGTCGTTTTCCCGGCCCCGTTCGGCCCCAGCAGGCCGAAAACCTCGCCCCGCTCCACGTGCAGGTTGACTCCGTGCAGCGCCCGGACGGGGCGCATCAACCTGCGGGCGCTGAGGGAAAAGGGCCAGGCGAGCGGACGGAAGGTCTTTCCGAGATTCCAGGTTTCAATCATCGGGCAAGTGATTATTCATACGCCCTCCGGGCCTTTCCTGCAGTCTCGAGACCGCGTTTTACCACTCTTCTGGCAGAGTGTTGCGCCGAGTTCCCTATGGCTCTTCCGGGTTCGCGGGCTTCTAGCGCCTCTTCATGCCGCGACAAAGATTTCCACATTTCGATAGATTGCCTTCCAGGAGCCGCGGTCGATAAAGTCAGAGGTACACGAGGGGTGATCACATGCCAAGCCATTTAGGGGTCCGGATAGCCGCAATTCCCCTTAGCTCCGCGATTTCTCAGTTCTCGGGGAATCCTGGTGCGCCACCCCCCGGCGGGAGCCCGTCGAACGGTGGCAACGGTGGCGGCGGGGGTCTGGGTCTGGTTGGTGTCGCCATCGGTCTGCTGATGGCCCTGTTTGGCCTGGGCGGATTCCTGACGCAGCCGTCCCCCACCCCTTCCAGCGCCAACTACCCCACCAGCGCACCGGACGCCGGGGGGAGGCTGGACGGGCTCAGAATCCAGCCCTAAGCCGGCGCAGGCTCTATCAAAGAATTCGCGGGAAGTTTCCCTATATTGCCCGGCGGTGGGCAAGTTGAGCCGCCGGGCAGTTAGTTTGCCACACACGTCACTGATTTGGCGCCCGACCTCGCGGTTCCCGCAACCACCGATCGGATCCAGGCAGGGCCGTCGTGAACCGCGGAAAGGTGCGGCGCCCGCCTACGGGAAATAACTACCAGAGACATGCCAGCCGGGCGGGGCGGTGTCCGTATTGGCTCGATCCCCTTCAGCCACGGGATCGTGGCCTTTTCTCCACTGCCACCGCCTCCCGGGCCATCCCCCGGACCTAACCCCCTTCTGCCTATCATCATCATCATCTTGCTGCCCTTGATCGGGTTGATGGCGCCCGTCCTGGTTGCGCCGCCTGGACCGCCGCCGGAGGCATTGGCCACACCCGGCGTCACCCCCCCCACCCCCCAGCCGGCCCCTCCCGCAGTTGCCGCGCCGACGCCTTTGGTACCGGTCGCAGTGCCCCCATTGCCGCGCCCTCTTGTGCTCCCGGCGGCTCCCCGCCGGGCTCCGGCCAAGGTGCCGAGCGTCATCACCATGCCCCCCGCCCGGCCGCCGGGTCTCGTCTTACCCTACGGTGGAGCAAAGCTATGGCTGCCGTTCGCCACAGGGGTCGCCCTGATCGGAATCGGCCTTCTCCTGCGTCGTGGCCCACGGCAACCCGCGACACCGCGATCGGCCAATGGATCCGCCTGGCAGCCTCGGAAGGATCTGGCAATGGCCTGCTTCCTTTCAGGCGCGGTGCTGGCGTTGTCCCCCGCGGGTTGGGTGACAGCCACGGCGTTGACGGCAGGCAGAACCCAGACGGCAGCCCTTGCAGCCTGGGACGAGGCCCCAGCGGGGGTGCCGTCACGCATGCCCCGCCAGCCTGCGGCAGAGCAGGCTGCCTCTCGTACCGGCATGGTGCTTACCATCCCCAGACTTGGCCTCCGCCGCTTCGTGCCTGGGGGTGCCACCGCCGAGCACCTGCGGCGCTTCGGTATCGGCCGCATTACCTGGACCCCCACTCCCCCTGCCGAAGGAATCCTCGGGATTGCCGGCCACCGCACGACATATGGGGCCCCCTTCTTCCGGCTAGACTCCCTGCGGAACGGGGACCTGATTTTCGTGGAATACCAAGATCGACGCTACCAGTACACTGTCCGTGGCTTCGAAGTGGTCCCACCGGATCGAATCGACGTTCTGTTTGGCGACCCCGGCGAGCGGGGCATCGCCCTCGTCACCTGCACCCCCGCCTACAGCGCAGCCTTCCGGCTCGTCGTCCTGGGGAATCTCACGGCGGTGACCCCCCAGGCGGCCCTGCCGTGAGCGGTGACCGGTTCCTTGCCATGGCCCTGGACGACGAAGTCATCATGCTGGACATCGCGCAGGCGCGGCTGATTCAACTGGACCCCTGGACCTGGCAGGTCTGGGAAGCGTGCGACGGTCGGACTACCGAAGAACTTGCCGCGGCCATTTCCCGCCGCGGGAAGCGCCTGCAGGAGACGCTTCGCACCCTTGCAGAGGCCGGCATCATCCGCCTCGACGGACACGGCTGGTCGCGGGTGGAGGTGAGGTGGGTGGCCATCTCGGCCGACCGCTCCCGATGAACCTCTCCCCTGGGCGGAACTGGGAAGTGCGTCTCACCGGGCCGCACAGCGTCGTGGGACCGGCGCAGGCCGTCTTGAGCTCGCTGCGAGTGCAGGACGAAACGTTGCCCCCGCTTGACGTGACGGTTGCACCGGACGGCCGCCGGGCCGAGGCAAACGCGAGCGGACTTCCCCTGTGGAGTATTGTCCTGCCGGAGGCCGGGTGGCTTGCCGTCCTCGTGGGGCAGGTGGTGGCGACCGCAACCGCGCTGCTGGGCCACCACCTATTCGTGCATGCCGGCGCCGTGGTCATTGACGGGCGGGGGTGGGTAATCATCGGGGAGAGCGGTGCCGGGAAGACCTCCACAGTGGCCATTCTCGTCCGGAAAGGCGCCGCGTACCTGTCGGATGAGGTCGCACTGCTCGACCCCGCCAGCGGAACGGTCGCCCCCTTCGCGCTGCCCATGGCGGTGAAACCCTGGACGGCGAAGGTTGCAGAACCTCTACCCCCAGGGGAGGTGGTGGCCTGCGAGGGAGAGACGCGCTTCCACCTGCCGCACTCCCGCGCCTCCGGACCCGTCCCGGTTGAATCGTTTATCCTGCTCAGGCCCGGCCGGGCTGCTCATCTGACACCGGTCTCCCGCGCTGACATGGTGCTGGCGATGGCGGCGCACCCATCATCACTGCGTTATCGCCGCCGCATGGAAGAAGCCTTCGTGGGCTTTGGTCGGCTTTTTCAAGGGGCCGCCTGCTACTACCTCACGGCGCCGAACCCGCCGGTGGGTGCGGATCTGGTCGCCACCGCCGCCCGCCACAGGTCGAGGATCCTTTCACTGTAGGCGGAGATCGCCGCCCTAGAGTACTCCAGGGAGTTCCCACCCCACCTCCGCTTCCAGCGCCCCCGCAATGGCCAGCAGCCGTCCCTCATCACCGGGCGCGACGGCCAGTTGCACGCCGACGGGCAGCCCGGCCCGTGTGCGGCCTACCGGGATTGAGATCGTCGGCAATCCCGTGAGATTGAAGAACCGGGTGAGGCGAGAAAGCGGCGCCCGCGCCCGCCGCCACCCCTCGCCGCGGGCGGGATCGACCTCCTCGATGCGCGGGGCCGGGATTGGAACGGCGGCGCAGACCAACACGTCCACGTCCTCCAGCAGGCGGCGCGTCTGTGCGATGACGATCCCCTGCACGCGCTGCGCGTCCACGTAGGCGGTCGCCGGGATCGTCGCGCCCGCGGCGAGGAGTTCGCGCACATCCGGCCCGTACTCCGCCAGCCGGTCCGGGTACGCGCGCCGGTGGTAGGCGCTCGCCTCAGCGAAGAGGATCGCCGTCTGGGCGGCCTGCCCCGCCATGGCCGCCTCCACGGTGACGGGTTCAATCCGGCCGCCGGCGCGGGACAGCAGACCGCACGCCTGCTCCAGCGCCGCCCCCACCTCATCGTGGAGGCCGTCGTCGAAGAGCGCACCGCGCAGGCGTCCGACGCGAAACCCGGGTGGTGGTATCTGGACAGTTCCAGTGAACGCCGGGTATCGCCCCGTCAGCGGGTCCCGCGGATCGGGCCCCGCGAGCACGCTGAAAAGCAGCGCGGCGTCGGCCACGGTGCGGGTCATGGGGCCGACGGTATCAAAGGACCAGGCCAGGGGCACCACCCCGTGCCGGCTGATGCGGCCGAACGTAGGCTTGAGACCGACGATGCCGCACAGCGCCGCCGGGATGCGGATCGATCCACCCGTGTCCGTCCCCAGCGCCGCCGCGCACATGCCCGCCGCTACCGCCGCCCCTGACCCGCCGCTCGATCCGCCGGCGACGCGCTCGCCGTCCCAGGGATTGGCCACGGCGCCGTAGTGCGGGTTCACCGATGTGACACCGAAGGCGAATTCGTGCAGGTTCGTCTTGCCGATGATGATCGCGCCCGCGTCCAGCAGCCGCTGCACGGCCGTCGCATGCTCGGCAGCGCGGTGCGTCCGGCGGATGGCCGCGCCCGCCGTCGTGGGCAGACCGGCCTGATCGAAGAGGTCCTTGACCGCCACCGGGATTCCGTGCAGCGGCCCGCGGATCTCGCCCCGGCGCGCTTCCTGTTCACGCTGCCGGGCCGCGGCAAGCGCCGGGTCGCGATCGACGTGGATGAAGGCGTGCAGGCTCCCCTCGGTGGCCTGAATTCGTTCCAGACAATGCGCGACGAGGTCAACCGGTGAGAGGCGGCCGGCGCGGATCGTTGCGGCCAGCGCGGCCAGGTCGTCTTTCACGGCGGCCAGCACCACAGCGGGGCAGGCAGATCCTCGTCCCGCAGGGCGAGCGCCCGGACCCGCTCCCACTCGCGCCGCCAGGCCCGGTGCCACTCTTCCACTGCGCGCAGGGTCTCGTCATCGATGAGTACCTGCTGGTCCGCGAGGAGCGGCTCAACCGCCGGTCGGTCGTCCATCATTCCTCTCGCCATTGTACGGTATGCCCACTCAGGTCTTCGGCTGGAAGGTCCAGAAATGGGACGGGCCGCGGTGACGAAGAACGGCGGGAAGGTGCTCGCGCCCAAAATGCCCATCCCTGGCGTGGGCTGGTTCGCCATGATCGCGGACACGGAGGGGAACCGGTTCGGCCTGATGCAATCCGACGAGTCGGCGAAGTAACCCTACGGGATTAGATCGGCCGCCGTCCCCAATAGCAGCCCGGCTGCCTGTACCGCTCTTCGAACGAACCGATGACGCGGGTGGCCCCCGTCACGTGCCGTCGCCCCCCGCCACAAAGGCGGGACGGTCGTGCAGTTTCGCGGCCTGGGTCGGCAGGAAGGCCCCGTCGAGAATGGACTCCACCAGCGAGGCCTCGTCGAACCACGATTTCGGCGCCGCGTGTCCCCACAAGGTGGCGCGGCGCGGGTCGTTGAGTTTCCAGTTAATGGACGGCCAGTCGGGGTCGGCGATCATGTAGTCGCCGGTGTAGAGTTCGATCCGGTTGCCGTCCGGGTCGCGCACGTAGAGAAAGAAGGCGTTGCTCAGGCCGTGGCGCCCCGGCCCGCGTTCGATCGCCTCCACGCGGCCGGCCGCGGCCAGGATGTCACAGGTGCGCAGCACGCCCGCGGTATCGGCCATCCAGAACCCGGCGTGGTGCACCCGGGGCCCGGTGCCGGTCATCAGCGCGATGTCGTGCACGTTCTGCTTGCGGTGCAGCCAGATCGCCCAGAGACGCGGCGGAGTATCCTCCGTCTCGGTCAGCTCGGAGCAGTGAAAGCCGAGCGTCTGCTGATACCAGTCCGCGGCGCGCTGCACATCCGTGACCTGGCAGTTGAAGTGATCGAGACGCATCACGCCGGGACCGCGGTAGCGGTCGTAGCGCTGCAGCAGCCGCTCCACCGGCTGCATGTCGTGGAAGAACTCCAGGGGCAGCCCGGCGGGATCCTGGAGCCGCAGCGCCCTCCCCTGCCCCGCCTCCTCGCCCTCTACCCACCGGTGCGGCAGGCCCTCGGCGTTCGCCAGCGCGGCCAGCGCGCCCAGATCTGCCGGATCCGCGACCCGGAAGGCGATGTGGCCGACTCCCGCAGACGGCGCGCGGCGGAGCACCAGGCTGTGGTGCAGCCACTCCTCATAGCCCCGCAGGTAGAGGCGGCTGGCGTCTCGCGCCGTCTCCACAAACCCCAACAGGTCGCTGTAGAAGGCGGCGGTCCGCTCCAGGTCGGTGACGCGGAACTCGATGTGCGCGGCGCGCAGGA
>CAYHPT010000003.1:6444-13733 GCA_964358435.1 uncultured bacterium
AGGACGTTGGGGCTAGGTTTCATCGTAGTAGATGCGCACGGACTCGTGGGTCCATTCGTCGGCCGGTGGGCCGATGTATTCGTCCGGCTCGCGCAGGTGGCGGTAGCGGCCGCCAGAGAAGATCAGCGGCCGCCCGGTCTCGCCCTGATGCAGGCCGGTGACGCGGCCGAGCACGATCGTGTGGTCCCCGCCTTCCAGCAGCCGCTCCATCTGACAGCCCAGCGTAGCCAGGGCGCCCACCAGCAGCGGGCCATGCTCCCAACGGAGGAAGTGAAACTCCGGCGGCGCGGTTTGCGGCCACCGACCGGCGAAGTAGCGCGAGAGCGGCTCCTGATCCTCCCGCAGGATGTTGATGGAATAGACCCGTCCCCCGGCGAGCTGTTCGTGTATGCGCGCCCGCCTGTCCACACAGACCAGCACCAGCATGGGGTCGAGCGACACCGACGAGACGGCGTTGGCCGTCATCCCGTGCACGCCCCCGGGGACGTCCACGGCCACCACGGTGACCCCGGTGGCAAAGAGCCCCATGATCCGCCGGAAGGCGGCCGGGTTCAACTCCGTGACCGTGTCCATCTACTCGCTCGTCGGCAGCGGTTCGCGCGAGCGCGCCGCCGCCGACTCCAGGGATGTGGCCGCGTCCGGCCGGTTGAGGAAGACCCGCACCCGCTCCATGACCTCCCGGCGGTCGTAGTTGGCGAACGTAGCCATCTGCATGCGCACGGGGTCGCCGAAGAAAAACCGTTCGTAAATGACCTGCCGGGAGCCAAAGGACGACAGCGCCAGGTCCCAGGCCAGACGGAAGAGCTTGATCCGGTCGACGGCCGGCTGGCGGGCCGCCTGATAGTACTTCTCGATCGTCTCGCGCAGTGGGCTCTCCACGTCGGCCTGCGTGGGGCGGGCCATCATCCCGCTGGCGCCCAGCAGCTGGATGATCTCGATCATCCGCGGGTACATCCAGGTGAACATGTTGCGGGCGGCGTCTAGCGGCGGCCAGGCCGGCGTCATCATGCCCCACTTGTCCACCTGGGCCTCCGCCTCGCTGGCCCGCAGAAACGCCTTCATCGTCTCCAGGTAGTAGATGATCTCCGCGATCTTGCCCTGCACGTGCTGGAACTGCTCGATGGCGATGGCATCGACGAGCAGTGCGGCCACGCCCAGCACGAACTCGGTCTTGGCCACGTTCTTGGTCACGACCTGATGAGCCATGTGCACCACCGCGTTGGTGGCGCCGAAGGCCTTGTTGCACCGCTCCACATCCCGCAGGAGGAAGACCCGCTCCCAGGGGACCAGGACGTCGTCGAAGAGGACCACCGCGTCCATCTCCTCGAAGCGGGCCCCCAGCGGGTGGTCGAAGGGGGTGCCGCCCTGGTCGAAGGTCTCGCGACAAATGAAGCGCAGGCCCTTCGTGGCGCAGGGGATGGCGAAGGCGAAGGCGTAAGGGCGGTCCTCGTCGGTCGCCTTCAGCAGCGTCGATGGGAAGACCATGATCTCGTCAGCGATGGGCAGCGTGGCCAGCATGCGCGCGCCGCGGATGACGATCCCGCCGTCGGTCTCCCGGATCACGCGCGCCGCCAACGTCGGGTCCTCCTGCCCGCCGGGACCGACACTGCGGTTGGCCTGGGGATTGATCAGCGTGTGGGTGAGCATCAGGTCGTGCTCGCGGACGTACTCGTAGTAGCGCCGGATGTTCTCGCCGAAGCGGGGGTCGTTCTCGGCGCAGTAGTCGGCCGCGGTGGCATAGGCCATCAGTGAGCGGTTCAGGTAATCGGGGGTGCGGCCCATCATGCCGCCGGAGTAGTCGGCCCAGCGTTTCATCATCGCGCGCACGCGGCCCAGGTCCTCGCGGGAACGGGGCACCAGGAAGGAGAGCCCCACCCGCTGCCCGCTGCTCGGGGAGACGTAGGTCATTTCCTCTCGCAGCGCCGGGTCGTGCTGCATGGCGTAGAGCGCGGCCAGGCTGCGGATCACGTTGCGGAAGGCGGGATGCGTTGTGACGTCCTCGACCCGCCGCCCCTCGACCCAGAGATCCTGCGGGCGGGCCCGCAAGCCCTCGATGTACTCCGCTCCGGTCCGTGCCGGCATCGTCGTCCCCTCCTCACGCTCCCACGGCTGCGCCCGAAACGGTCGACGATGGTTGGAGGATGCTCCTATCGAACAGCGGTAAGTCCCGCCTCGTCGACGTCGTCAGATCAAGCCGCAGCGCGTCGTCGATTGAAACCCAATCGAAATCCTCACCTTCTCCTAATCGCATCTCACCCTTCTTGAGTCGGCAGGGGAGGTAGAAGACAGACCGATGAACCTCGCTTTCCGTGACGTAGTCACATACCTGCCGCGTTTCCGGATTGTACAGAATCCCGAATGCACTATGCCGCCGGTTACCCATCTAGCAGCCCAACCCTCGGAAATCCGTGGGCCGTTCCTTTTCGCCGCTCCCCATCTTCGGGATTCGGTGCGTGCCCTGGGCCACGTGGATCGTCTTGTACTCCATGTAGAAGTCGAAGGAATAGTGCCCGCCCTCGCGGCCGATCCCGCTGTGCTTCATCCCCCCGAACGGCGTGCGCAGGTCGCGGACGTTCTGCGAGTTGACCCAGACCATTCCCGCCTCCAGGGCCTGGGCGACGCGGTGGCCGCGCGTAATATCCCCGGTCCACAAGTACGCGGCCAGGCCGTAGCGCACGTCGTTCGCCAGGCGCACCGCCTCTGCCTCGTCCTCGAACGGGATGACCACGAGCACCGGCCCAAAGATCTCCTCCTGGGCGATACGCATGATGTTGGCGACGCCGGTGAACACGGCCGGCTCGAGATAGTTGCCCTGCGGCAGGTGGGCGGGGCGCCGGCCGCCCGTGGCCAGCAGCGCGCCTTCCCGCTGCCCGATGTCGATGTAGCCGGTGACGTGTCCCCAGTGGTCGGGGTGGATCAGCGGGCCGACCTCCGTCGCCGGGTCCAGGGGATCACCGACGCGCAGCCGGGCCACCCGTTCGACCAGTTGGCCGACGAAGGCGTCGTGGATGCGCCGGTCGACCAGCAGGCGGGAGTTGGCGGTGCAACGCTCCCCGTTCAGCGTGTAGACGCCGAAGATCGTCGCATCCAGCGCCCGTTCCAGGTCGGCGTCAGGGAAGACGATGACCGGGGACTTCCCGCCGAGTTCCATGGAGAAGCGCTTCAGCGTGGCCGCACCGTTGCGCATGATCTCCGCGCCGGTCGTGGTCTCTCCAGTAAAGGAGACGACATCCACCATCGGATGGGCCACGAGCGGCGCACCGGCAGTCTCACCGAAGCCCTGGACGACATTGAAGACGCCCGGCGGCAGGTCGGCCTCGCGGATGATCTCGGCGAGGAGCGCGGCCGACAACGGCGCCCACTCCGCGGGTTTGAGCACGCAGGTGCACCCCGCGGCCAGGCAGGGTGCCACCTTCCACGTCTCCAGCATGAAGGGGGTGTTCCAGGGCGTGATCAGCCCGGCCACGCCGACGGGGACGCGAATCGTGTAGTTGAGGAAGGCGCCCTCGACCGGGTAGGTCGCGTTGGGGACCTGTGTTGCCATCTCGGCGAAGAACCGAAAGTTCTCCGCGGCCCGCGGGATCTGCCCCTGCCGGATCTGCGTGTGGGGGATGCCGGTGTCCAGGCACTCCACGCGGGAGATCTCCTCCACGCGCCTGTCGATCAGATCGGCGATACGATGCAGGGCGCGGGCGCGATCCGCTGCGCTCATCCGCGGCCAGGGTCCCTCGTCGAAGGCTTGACGGGCGGCCCGTGCGGCGCGGTCGACGTCCTCCGCGCTCCCCTCGCCGACCGCCGCGATGGGGGTGTTCGTGGCCGGATTCAGGCTCTGAAAGGTGCGCCCGGAGACTCCATCCACGAACTCGCCGTTGATGAAGTGCCGGACTGTACGGAGCTCAGGCAGGGTCTTCACGCGTCGACGTCCTCCGCCACCACCGGGTTCTCCAGCACGCCGACGCCCTCCACCTCAACCCGCATCACGTCGCCCGGATACACATGGGAGATGCCCTGGGGCGTCCCGGTAAGGATGACATCGTCCTCTTCCAGCGTCATGAACTCGGAGATGAACGCGACCAGTTCCTCGATGGGGTAGATGAGGTTACGCGTCGTGCCCTCCTGCCGCAGTTCGCCGTTGACGTAGGCGCGCAGCGCCAGGTCGCCCGGCTCGGGCACATGGTCGATCAGCGCGGGGCCGAGCGGCAGGAACGTATCCCACCCCTTGGCCTTCACGGGCGGGCGGTAGAAGTTGCGGATGAAGTCGCGCACGGTCACATCGTTGGCGACGGTATACCCTTTGATCACATCCCGCACCGCCTGCGGACGAACACGCCGGCAGCGCCGCCCAATCACCACCGCCAGTTCCGCTTCGTAATGCAGGTACTCCACGCCGGCGGGATAGACAACCGGCACCCGGTGGCCGATGAGCGCGGAGGGCGGCTTGAAGAAGAGCGCCAGTTCATCCGGCCGGCTCACCCCCAGTTCCGCGGCGTGGTCCGCATACGTCAGGGCGAACCCCAGGATCTTCGACGGCGCCACCGGCGGCAGCCAGGTGACCGCCTCCGGCCGGTGGGCGTGCCCCACCTCATCGAGCAGCCCCTCATCCTCCCAGGTGCCGTGATGCAACCGTCCTTCGTCCAGAAAGCGGACACGCTTCACGACGAAACGGGAGCCGGCGCCAGCAACCCGTACTGCGCCAGCACGCCGCGCAGTCGCTCCGCGTTCTCGGGAGCCAGCGGCGCGAGCGGCGGGCGGACCTCCGGCGCAATCCTTCCCATCAGCCCGAGGGCCGTTTTTACCGGCACGGGGTTGGTCTCGATGAAGAGGATCTCGTTCATCGGCAGCAGGTAGTTGTGCAGCTCCCGCGCCTCGTCCCACTTGCCGGCGGCGGCCAGGTCGTAGAGACGGGCGACCTCCCGGGGCATCACGTTGCCGGTGGCGCTGACGTGCCCGGCGCCGCCCAGGGCCAGCAGGGAGAAGCAGAACAGCTCGATCCCCGAATAGACCAGGAAGCCCTGCGGCGCCAGGTGGAAGACGCGGTTGATGTGCTCGAAGTCTTTGTTGGCCTCTTTCACGCCGATGATATTGC
Source organism: uncultured bacterium (assembly GCA_964358435.1). Taxonomy (GTDB): domain Bacteria; phylum Sysuimicrobiota; class Sysuimicrobiia; order Sysuimicrobiales; family Humicultoraceae; genus Humicultor. The sequence continues at coordinate 11,531 of CAYHPT010000003.1, forward strand.
GCACGTCACGGGCCAGGCGGACGATCGTCGATGCCTCAAGGTTCACCGCGGTGCGGCCCGGGATATTGTAGAGGATGACCGGCAGGTCCACCGACTCCGCCACGGTGCGGAAGTACCGGTAGAGCCCCTCCTGGGAGGGGCGGACGTAGTAGGGCACCACGACGAGAACCGCGGCGGCGCCCGCCTTCTTCGCGGCGGCGGTCAGACGGAGAGTTTCCTCGAGGTTATTGGTCCCTGTGCCGGCGACCACCGGAACGCGGCGCCGCGCCACCCGCACCGCGCGGGCCACCAGCGCCTCCCGTTCGTCCAGGGAAAGTGCCGCCGGCTCACCCGTCGTCCCGCCGGTGACCACCCCCTGGCTGCCGCTCTCGATCTGCCACTCCAGCAGGTCGTCGAAGCGGCTCTCATCGATCCGGCCGTCCCGGAACGGCGTGATCAGAGGAACGAGCGATCCTCGCAGCATGGGACCCTCCGCTGCTACCGGTCTGGCTTTAGTGATTAGGGTAGCATAAGAAGTGAAGAGTCAGGCGGCTGGGGCCAGGACGCGCTGCATCAGGAGCTGCAGCGCCCGCTGCAGTTGGGCGTCCACGGCCCGTTCGAGATCATCCGTGGTCAGTTCGACTTCCACATCCGGGCGCACGCCCGTTTTCTCCACGACCGCGCCCTTGCCGGTCGTCACGCGCGTCACGGCCACCTGCAGCGCGACGCGGCCGGGAAGCTCGAAGTACTGGCTGGACAGGAGGGCACCGGAAGTCCGCATCCCCACGAGCGTTCCCCGCTGATACTCCTGCACCGCCGCGGCGACGACCTCGCCGCCGGACGCCGTCCCTTCGTCGGTGAGCGCGACCAGCGGGATCGCCGGGGCGAGCAGAGGGCCGCCTCCGGTAATGTCGGCCAGGCGGCGCTGACGGTTCTCCCGGAACATCACCGGGAGTCCGGCCGGCAGCAGCGCGCTGGCCACGCCGACCGTCTCGCCCACGAGGCCGCCGCTGTTCCCGCGCAGGTCCAGCACCAGCGCGCGCATCCCCTGCCCCTGCAGTTCCTGCAGCGCCCGGCGGAACTGGCCGGCGGATCCTCCTCCGAGATGGAACACGTGGATGTAGCCGACGCGGCCGTCCAGCAGGCGGAAGTCCACCGCGGGAACCAGGATTGGCTCCCGCGTGACGGGAAACGTCAGCGGCGCCAGCTCTCCGGCGCGCTGCACCGTGACCGCGACGGACGTCCCCTGCGGGCCGCGGATGCGGCGGGAGACGTCCGGGGCGGTCATGCCCTGCGTGCTCTGCCCGTCCACGGCGATGATGCGATCCAGGTCGCGGAGTCCTGCCCGCGCTGCCGGCGTCCCCGCAAAGACGTTCAGAGCATAGAAGCGCCCGTCCCTGGTCAGGAGGCGGATGCCGATCCCGCTGAACGAAGCCTGGTTTGAGAGTTCGCGCTGCACCTCAGCCCACTGCTCCGGGGTCAGGAAGGCGGTGTGGGAATCGTCCAGGCTGTCGGCCATGGCGCCGGCCGCAGCATACTGTAGCTGCACCTCGCTGAGGCGGCCCTGCGCCACCGCCACCGCCTGATCGAAGAGCCGCTGAAACTCCTCCCGGGCGCCGGCCTCCGCACTCGCCACGGGCCCGGCCAACGGCGCCGCAACCCGCACCTGCGCCAGCGCCTGCCGCAGCCCCTCCACCGCGGCGGCCAGCAGGCGGGCCGGATCCGGCTCCGTGACGTGCCGCTCTTTCAGGATGTCCAGCGCGGCGAAGACGACCGGAGCGTCTGCCGCGGCGGCCGGGCGGGCGGCCCATGGTGCGGCCACGCCGCCCAGCGCCAGGACCAGCGTCAGGACGAGAACGAAGATGCGGCGGCGGACGAAGGTGTCTCTCACGCAACCCTCCTGCGCGGCGAGGTACTGATGAGACGACTGCCCAGGCCGATGTGGTTTCAGGCCATCACCCGACCAGGCGTTTCAGCAGGCGCGACAGCCGGGGACGGGCGCGCAGCGACACCCGCAGCGCGGAGTCAGGTCTTCGCTCACGATCAGCGGGCTGCGCTGGAAGCGGCCTTCAAGTCATAGTAGCAGAAGCGCAGAGACTGAGGGCCGTCGGCCTCCTTGCCAAACCCCTTCCCATTCCGCATAGCAGTCTACGTGGTGGCCTCGCGCCCGCTTCCCCGGCGGCCCTGGCCTCCACTGCCGAGGTAGGCCGCCTGCACAACCGGC
>CAYHPT010000004.1:0-13521 GCA_964358435.1 uncultured bacterium
TGCGCACGCCGAGCTTATCCGAAACGAATCCTCCGCCGAACATGAAGAGCGTGATGTTGCGCGTGCGCACCCCGTAGCGGCGCGCGGTCAGGGCGTGGCCGAACTCATGCACCAGCACTGAGCCAAAAAGGAGCAGGGCGGAGATGATCCCCATTCCCCAGTAGGTGGACGGGCCGAGGCCGGGAAACTCCTGCGGGTAGTAGGCCACGGCCAGCGACCATGAGAGCACCCACAGCGCGATGAACCACGAGGAGTGGATGAAGATGGGGATCCCCAGCAGCCGACCCAGTCGAATCCCGCCGCTCATCAGAAGAAGGCTCCCCGCAGGAGCGCGTCCAGCAGAATCGCCTGGATGAGCCACCCGACGAGCACCACACCGGCGGCGCGCCAGGACGAGGTGTAATCCAGCGCCTGGTGCACCGCGACGACCATCGCCACGAGCATCCAGATGTGCGCCACGGCGAAGGCCGGCCGGACCAGGCCGGGGATAATCCCCAGGATGCGGATCACGCCGGGGGAACTGGCGAAGCCGAGGGTGCGCAGCAGTTGACCGAAATCGGCTTTGGTCTGCGGCTCGGGCAGCACGCGCGTCCCGATGAGGTAGGTCAGGAAGGCCCAGAGGTACCAGAGGACCACCGCCGCCACGACGGTCACCGCGATGCCCGGCCCGTGCATCGCCGCGCCGATGCCGGCGGCGGCGGCGGAGAGCAGCACCACCGCCGTGGCCTGGCCGGTCAGGCCCCGGTCGGCCTCTACCTCTTCATATAGCGACGCGTCGAGCCGCGCCGCGCGGAGCATCCCCTCCGTGATGGTCATCGGCTATCCTCCTTCGAGTGGTCGAGGCGCGCTGTGCCTCGGCCAGTTCCTACGTTACTCCACTGGACGGGTCTCCTTCACCTTGTTGCCGGACCGGAGAGTCGCCCCAGGGACCGCAGGATCCCCCAGAGCTTAGGCGCCGTGAACGGCAGGTCGACGTGGGTGATTCCCAGCGGGGCGAGGGCGTCGATCACGGCGTTGGCCACGGCCGCCGGCGTCCCGATGGCCCCGGCCTCTCCGATCCCCTTCGCCCCCAGCGGGTTGAACGGCGAGGGGGTCTCCTGAAACTCACTCTCCATCGCGGGGACGTCGCCCGCGCGCAGCAGAGCATAGTCGGTGAACGTCGCGGTGAGTAGTTGACCGGCGTCGTCGTAAACCGCCTCCTCCCGGAAGGCCTGCCCCAACCCCTGCACCGTAGCGCCCCGCACCTGCCCTTCCGCCAGGAGCGGATTGATGACGCGCCCCGCGTCGTCTACCGCCGCCAGGCGGAGCACCTGTGCGTCCCCCGTCTCCGGTTTGATCTCCACAACGGCGGCGCAGGCCCCAAAGGGGAAGACCGGGCCGGGCAGGGCGAACTCGCCGTCGGCCTCCAGGCCCGGGGCCATGCCTGACGGGAGTCGGGTCTGCTGGTAGGCGGCGGCGGCGACCTCGGGAAACGTCAGCGCCCGGGTGGGGGATCCTCTCACACAGAGACGGCCGTTGACCCACTCGACGTCGTCGCCGGCAGCCTCCAGAAGGTGGGCCGCGATTGCGCTCATCTTGGTGCGGATCTGCCACAGGGCCTGGATCACCGCCGATCCGCCGACCGTCACGGAGCGGCTGGCAAAGGTCCCGGCCCCGCGCGGCAGCGCGCCCGAATCCCCCTGACGCACTGTCACGGCCTGAGGATCCACTCCCAGCACATCGGCGACAATCTGGGCGAAGGTGGTCTCGTGTCCCTGACCATGGGCAGTTGAGCCGGACCAGACGGTGATGCGCCCGTCAGGCTCCACGGCGACGCGGGCGTGCTCCGGCAGGCGCTCCCCGGCGCGTTCCACGTAGACGGACACGCCGATGCCCACGAGGCGTCCCTCTCCGCGGGCGCGGCGCTGCTCCACGCGCTGCCGGTCATAGCCGATCAGCCCGCAGACACGGTCTAGCGCGCGGCCGTAGTCACCAGAATCGTACAGATAGCCGAGCAGGTTGTCGTAAGGAAAGCGATCAGGAGGAATCAGGTTGCGGCGGCGCAGTTCCACCGGGTCAATCCCCAGGTCGCGGGCCACCAGGTCCACCATCTGCTCGACAATGTACGCGGCCTCCGGCCGGCCCGCCCCCCGGTACGGACCCGTCGGTACCTTGGTCGTGGCCACGCCGAGCAACTGCACCTCCGCGGCAGGGATGGCGTATACGCCTGTCATCAGCATCGCGGCGGTCACCGGCGGGACCGGCGTGAGCGGAAGGAGGTAAGCCCCCAGATCAGCGACCAGCCGGGCGCGCAGACCCAAAATGCGCCCGTCCCGATCCACAGCCATCTCGACATCCGCATCCAACCCTCGTCCCTGATAGGCCGCCGCAAAATTCTCCCGCCGGTCTTCCACCCACTTCACCGGTCGCCCGTGGATGATCGCGAGCACGGCAGCCAGGACCGCCTCGGGCGGCAGCGTCCCCTTGCTGCCAAATGCGCCGCCCACGTCCGGGACGATGTAGCGGATGCGGTCGGCGGGACGATCGAGCACGTGGCTCAACTGAGCGCGGGGCCGGTAGGGGTCCTGCGACGAGCACCAGAAGGTCAGCAGGTCGATCACCGGGTCGAAAGAGGCCACCGCCCCGCGCGGCTCGAGCGGTGCTGCCACCAGGCGCGGGATGTGGAAGGTGCCGCGCACAACCCGGGCCGCCGTGCGAAATGCCCCCGCGATATCACCGCCCGTACGCTGCCAGCGCAGCAGGACGTTGTCTCCCCAGGCGTCGTGCAGCAGGACGTGGCCCTGCAGGGCTTGGCGCGGATCCAGGAGCGGTGGGCGTGTCTCGTACTCTACGGAAATGTGATCCAGCGCGTCCAGGGCGACCGACCGGCTTTCGGCCAGGACGGCCGCGATGGGCTCACCCACGTAGCGCACCCGCTCGCGGGCCAGGATGGGGTGCGGGACCGGCGCCGCGCGCGCTCCTTCCGGCACGTTGAACGGCAGCGGGTGCACCCGGCCGGCGAGATCCGCGGCGGTGATCACCGCCACGACCTCGGGCAGTCGCCGGGCGGCTTCCGCGTGGATGCCGCGTAGGTCCGCATGGGCCACGGTGCTGCGCAGCACCACCAGGTGCAGCATCCCGGGCAGGACGATGTCATCGACGTAGCGGGCCCGTCCTTCCAGGAAGCGGATGTCTTCCGCCCGGCGAAGCGGACGCCCGATCCAGGGCCTCTCAGACATGCTCCCGGTCTACTCCAGACGCTCCCAGGTCACGTGGTAGTCGGGAACGGCGGCGCGGACGAAACTATCCACCGGACAGTAGCGGCCCACCAGGTCGGCCAGGCGCTGCAGCCGCGCGGCGGACTCGCCGGTGCTGATGCGAATGGTCAGGCGCACGGTCTTGTAGTGCACGGGCACGTCGGCCAGCCCTCGCCGGCCGCGCGTGTCCAGCACACCTTCCGCGGCGGTCTCCAGGTGCTCGTAGGTGAAGCGGATTTTGGCGGCCATCCTGGCCGTCGAGACGTTGGTTCAGGCGCAGAGCGCCGCGAGCAGGTACTCCAGCGGGCTCGGCCCCCGATCCTCCCCGCCGCGGCTGGCCGGCTCGTCGGAGATCAGCGGCGGGAAATGGCGCACGACGATTTCGGCGGCGCTGGACGAGAGCATCTTCCCGCGCGCCCGGTTGACCACGATGTACTCGCTGCTCTCGGGGATCTCCATCATATATCGCCTCGTCACGGCATAGCGACCTCCGGCCGATCCGGCCTCAGCGTGCCCACCGCACCTCGTTCGTGCGACTCGACGGCGCCGAGCACCACCCGCAGGGCGGCGAGGGCCTCCTCCGGCCCCGTCTCCGGGTGGGCCTCCCCGCGGGCACAGCGGGTAAACTCCTCCAGTTCCTCGACCAGAACGTCGCGGGAATCAAACTCGACCGCCGTCTCCCCGCTGCGGGTGAAGAGGATCAGCGTCGTGGCGGCATCCATCTTCTCCGCCTCCGGCCAGACCGACATGTCGGTGTGGTACTCCAGCACCGCATTCGTCCCGTACAGCCGGAGGAAGTAGGTGGGGGGAGAGACGTAGCTGCTGGTGATCACCCCTCGGGCGCCGCCCGCGAACTCCAGCGCGGCCACGGCGACGGTATCGATCTCCGCCGCGGTGGCCAGGCGGGCGAAGGAGCCGTGGACCCGGACCACCGGTCCCAGCAGGTACTGCAGGGTGTCCGCGTGGTGCACGCCCAGCTGCATCAGTGGACCGCCGGGGCACGTGCGGCGGTGGGCCCGCCACGTATCCGGCGTCAGCGTCCCCGGGAGGGAGAAGTTCGCCTCCGCCAGCACGACCGCTCCCAACACCCCCTCCGCCAGCAGCCCTTTCACCCGCCGGGCCGCACCCAACCGGCGCAGCCCGTGGCCGACCAGCAGCGTGACGCCCGCGGCCTGACAGGCCGCCGCCATAGCCGTGCCGTCGGCCAGCGTATCGGCGATGGGTTTCTCCACGAAGACGTGCTTCCGTGCCGCGGCGCAGGCCGTCGCCTGCTCGGCATGCACGTAGTTGGGCGTAACGAGCAGAACGCCCTCGACGTCGGACCGGGTAAGGACCGCTTCGAACGACGGGGCGGCCGCGCAGTCGAATTCCTGGGCGAACTTCTGGCGACGGCTTTCGTCGCGGCTGTAGCCGCACACCAGCCGCAGTGCCGGACTCCGCTGGACGGCCGAGGCGATGCGCCGGCCCCACGAGCCCGTCCCGATGAGGGCGACGCCGAGGGGCGGGTTCATTCCGCGACGATCACCGGTTCGAACGGCACGTGGTGCAGCGACTCGGCGCCGTCCTCGGTCACCAGGGTGAGCGCACCCAGCTGCAGCCCCATCCGCTCGTCGGGCGTAATCGGATTGGGCTGGATGACGATGGTCATGTTCCGTTCGCAGCGGCGCCCCGGCGGGGCGGGCCGCTGCTCATCCCAGGGCCAGTACACTGTGCAGGAACGGTCGATCAGCGGCGGCTGGATATCGACACCATAGCCGTGGATCAGGTCGTCGTAGATGCCGTAGCCGTGCTCCCCGATCGGCGAGGCGGCCCGGATGATGTCCCCTTCCGTCGCCCCCGGCCGCATCGCCGCGGCCATCCCCTGGTACGCCTGGTGGGCCACCTCAAAGAGCCGTCGCCACGGCGGCGTCGGATCCGCGCCGACGAAGACGGGGCGGTGGATCTGCCCGGCGTATCCCCAGTAGCAGGCGCTGATCTCCGTGATGATGACGTCGCCGCGCGCAATCGCGCGGTGGGAAGGGTTTTGGGCGGGCACGCAGCCGTTAGGATCATCCATCGGCATGGAGCGGAGGAAGGCAATGTGCGGCAGGCCGCCCGCGCCGCGGTAGGCGCCTTCGATGATGCTCAGCAAGGCATACTCCGGCATCCCGGGGCGGACCTGCGTGCGCAGCGCTTCCACGGCGCGGTCGGTGAATGCGGCAGCGCGGCGGAGCCAGGTGACTTCCTCGTCCGACTTGACCGCGCGCAGCTGGCTGAACTCCGCGGTCACATCCACCAGCTCCAGGTCGGGCAGTGCATGCACCAGGTGACGGTAGTGCTGGTAGGGCATCCCCAGACCGAACTTGTGGTTGACGCCCACCAGCCCCAGCCGCCCGCGGATCACCCCGATCTGACGCAACCGCTGGGCGACGGTCGCGGCGGGGTTGTAGCCGCCCCACTCGACGACAGGCACATCACTGACCTGCTGGGCATTGGGCACGTGGTTGACCAGTCCCACGTATAACGACGGCTCGACCGACTCGTCCGCCGGTGCCACCAGGTAGTTGTGGTGCAGGTCAAGGTGATTGCTCAGCCAGAAGACGTTGGCCTGATTGTGCCGGTTGGCCCCGGAGGTCCCGAACAGCACCAGTCCCTCCACGTCATGTCGGCGCATCAGGTCGCGGGCCAGTGCCCAGCGCCGCTGCATCTCGGTCCGGGAGAACTTATCCCACATCCGTCAGCCGCTCCCGAATCCAGTCGCCCACCAGCGGCCGGTATTTGTATGGAATGTTGTTGCAGACGTGGTTGCCTTCAGGGTACATGACCAGTTCGCTGTGGGGGGCCTCCGCGGCGACCCGCTCGGCCTGCGGCCACGGAATCAGGCGGTCCAGCTTGCCAAAGACGACGAGGAGCGGCTGGTGCACGCGCGGCAGCACATCGCGTAAGTCAAGTTCCGCCGCCCGCGCGCGCGCCGCGGGCTCGCTGCGCGCGCCGCTGTGATGTGTAAAGGCCTCGCGGGTGACCGCCGGGAGGCTATCCCAGCACTCCCCGAAATTGTACGGGCCGCCGATGGTCACCGCGGCGCGGATGCGCGTTTCGTACGCGGCGGCGCGGGGCGCGTAGTAGCCGCCCAGGCTTACCCCCACCGCCCCGACGCGATCGAGGGCCAGGGCAGCGCGCCCGCGCAATGCATCCAGCACCGCCGTGACCGCCACCTCGTAGTCGGGACGGATGTGGGTGGCATAACCCGTCTCACCCTGCCCCGGACCGTCGAGGGAGAGCGTCGCCATCCCACGTGTCAGGAAGACTTCCTCCCAGTGGAAGAACTCCTCTTTCGTCGAGTCCAGGCCGGGCAACAGCAACACCAGCGGCGGGCGGGATGGCCCCGGCGGTCGGCGCAGGTTGGCGACCATCGTCGTCCCGTCAAAGGGCACCTCGACGCGCTCGGCGGTCGGATCGAGCAGCCGGTGCGCAGCGTACAGGCTGGCCACCGATTTGTCCGCGGTTTCTCGGTACCGCCGCAGATCCAGCAGCCAGACAAACTTGGCGAAGTGAAAACACAACGCCGCCCGCACGTACGCCTCCCCCGCGCTGCGGCTCCACCCCTTTCGCTCGGCTTCGCGGGCCAGGCTGGCGTGCATCTCCGCCGTGGCCACCCAGGCGTCGAGCCACTGGTCCCATCGCTCGATGGCGGCAGTCGTGCGGACGAAATCATTGTAGTCGACGCCCTGGGCGACGAAGCGGGGCGCCCAGTTTGCGATCGCCGCGCCTACACGGTCATCGGGCATGCGCGATCACGTTCTTCAGGTCGAGGCCGAGATCCTTGAGCATGACCTGCGCGGCGTTGCGCCCCGGACCGGCAGAGACACTGCCGCCGGGATGGGTCGTGGCGCCGGTCTGGTAGAGCCCCGGGATGGGCAGGCGGTGCTGGGCCCACCCCGGCGCGGGACGGAGGCGGCCGGACTGTGCCGGTCCCATGTCGCCGCCGTGGCAGGAGCCGTGCCAGTTGTGCATGTTGAACCGCTCCAGGTCAAGCGGGCTCTTCACTTTGACGGCCAGGATCGCGTCGTCGGTCAGGTTGGGAGCGTAGCGCCGCAGGTGGGCGAGGTTCGCCGCGGACACTTCCTCCTTGATTTCGTCCCACCGCTCCGGACCGGGGGGCAGCTCGTACGGCTGGAAGCCGATCACCTTCAGCGTATGCTTCCCCGCCGGGGCGCGGGAGGGGTCCGCGACGGTGGGGCAGACGACGAGCAGGACCGGGTCGTCGGTGGCGACTTTGCCGCGGTGGAACTCCGGGCCGAGACGCAGCAGGCGCTCCACCGACGTGGGCAGCCCGGCGGCTACCGTCGTCAGCGTGCCGCCACCGACCGCGAAGCGCGGCGGGACCGCCGCGGCATAGTGCGTCACGAACATCGACATCCCAGGCTGCCAGGTCTCGACGCCGTAGAGAAAATCCTCTCCCCACATATCGCGCGGCGCCATCGCCACGAGATGTTTGACATGGACGGAGGACAGCACGGCCTTGCGGGTGCGGTACTGCACCCCATCGGCGGTCTCCACCCCCACGCACCGCCCCTCCTCCAGCACCAGCCGCACCACCGGCCGCCCGGTGAGCACGGTCCCCCCGTGGGCCACGATCAGCCGCTCCAACGCTCTCGGCAGCGCGGCCGAACCGCCCCGGGGCATCGTCCAGCTGTGCCGCTGCCGCCCGTAGGCGATGGCGTAGGCCAGCCATCCGGTGCCGGGACGGTCGACGGGCTGCAGCGTCATGAACGACATCCACAGCATGAAGGCGCGAGTGTGCCAGTCCTGGAAGGCCGCGCGGATGATCTCCCAGGCGCTCATGGCCTGACGCCGCACCCACCTTGCTCCCTGCGGGTGCTGCGACAGCAGGTCCTCCAGTGATGGCCCCCAGCCGGCGGGCGTGTAGCGGTACTGACCGAAGATGCCCTTCACGTCGTCATACTCGGCCATCATCCGCCGAAATGCCTCGGCGTCCGCGCGCGAGAACCTGGCGAACTCCTCGCAGGTGCGGTCGAGGTCGCGCCACTGGGTCAGCCACGTGCCGTCGGGAAAGGGGATGTGCACCACCGGATCCGGAGCGATGTACTCCAGGCCGTACTCATCTAAGTGCAGTTCATTGTCGCGCAGCGTCGGGCTGACCTGGATGAGGTTGTGCGCCGTGGAGCAGGTGTCGTGCTGGAAGCCGGGCAGGGTCAGTTCCTCGGTGGCCGTGTTGCCGCCGATGATCGGTCGGGCCTCCAGGATCAGGCAGGTGAGCCCGGCCTTTGCCAGATAGGCGGCGGCCACCAGGCTGTTATGTCCCCCGCCCGCGACGACGACGTCGAAGATCTCACTCACTGGCCCTCTCCCCCCCCCACGTCGGCGGTACTACGGGCCGCTACCGGCCCAGACTAAAGAGGCGGACGGCGTTCCCGCCGAGGATCTTCGTCTCGACCGCCGCCGGCAGTTCCAGCGCCCGCACCGCCTCGGCGGGGCGGGCCACTCCCATGTCAAACGGATAGTCCGACCCAAGCAGGACGTGGTCGGCGCCGGCGTAGTCGATCAACGCGCGCAGCAGCGCCGGGTCGTGGGTGACCGTGTCGAAATAGAACCGTCGGAGTGAGACCTCCGGCGATTCGCGCAGCCGCGACTTCGCCTGCGGCTGGAAGGAGTGGGCGTGGCGCAGCCGGCCGCGCAGGCTGAGGACGGCACCACCTCCGTGTGCCAGCAGTACCCGCAGGCGCGGGTGGGCCTCCATCACGCCGGCCATAACCATGTGCGCCGCCGTCACGGTCGTTTCCAGCGGATTGCCCACCGAGTTCCACAGATAGTAGTCCTCAAACGCCGCCACCGCGAATCCCCGCGTGGTGGGATGGATGAAGACGAGCGCGCCCGTGGCCTCAGCGGCCTCCCAGAAGGGGCCGAACCGGTCGTCGCCCAGATAGACCCCCCGCACGCTCGCCGCCACCTCCACGCCGCGGACGCCGGGAATCTGCATGACCTGTTCGAGTTCCCGCGCAGCCATCTCGGGCGCCTGCAGGGGCACCGTCCCCAGGGCGCTCACCCGATCCGGAGAGGTCTGGGTGAGCCGGCCCAGCGCGTCATTCTGGATCCGGCTGCTGCGCAATCCCTCCTCCGGTTCGGCCTCGTAGCGCAGTAATGAAACCCAGGGACTGAGCACGACGTGATCCACGCCGGCCGCGGTCTGTGCCGCCAGAATGCGCTCGATGTGCACGAACTCGCCGACCGCCGAGCGGATCTGCCGCCCGCCGGTCTCGATGATCTGCCGACCCTCCTGCCAGAAGACGCGAGGGCGCCATGCCTCCTCCGGCGCCGCCTCGCGCGTGATCTCCGGAACGATGATGTGTGCGTGCGCGTCAATGATCACGACGTCCACCGCTCATCGATAGAAGACCAGGACGACCGATCCCGCGACGATGCCCATCGCCCCCACCCATAGCCGTGGCGTCACGCGCTCCAGATGCTGACCGGCGATCAGCGGCGCCAGCAGGATCGTTGTCGGCACGGAAATGGCAGCCAGGGCCAGCACCACGGCGACGGAGGTCAAGTCCAGGGCCACCCAGCGGGCCCAGGTGGAGAGGCCCACCAGGATGCCCGCGGCGAGCTTGAACAGCAGCGCCTCCCGGGAAGCCTGCGCGGGCGCACGCTGCTGCCTGATCCAGAGCGCCAGGCCATACGCCGCCGCCGAGACGGCGAGGCCGACCGTCACACCAATCAGCGGAGATGGCAGCCCCCGCAGCCCGTGCCGGATGAAAACGGGGCTGATCGCCCAGCACAGCGCCGTGGTCAGTCCTAGCGCCGTGCCCTGCCACGCCGCGGACGTCCTGGCCGTTCCGCCGTCCCCCGGGATGGCCCCCTCCGCCTCTGGATGAGCCTTCGTCACCAGATAGACGCCGGCGACGGTGAGCAGCACCCCCAGGAGGGCCATCGCCCCGGGGATTTCCTGCAAGAGCAGCGCCGCGATCACCGTGCCGAACAGCGGCGTCGTGCCAATCAACGGGCTGGTGCGGGCGGCGCCGATGCGCTTCTGGCTGGCGTTGAGCAGCGTCCACCCGGCGAAGAAGTGAAAGAACCCGGCCAACCCAAAGTTCAGCAGGGCCAGCGGGGGCGCGGTGCGCAGCAGGCTCAGGTCCTCCGTGGCCAGCGAGAAGGCGGCCAGCACCACCGTACTCAGCAGGAGCTGCAGGAACGTCGACGTGTAGACATCCATCCCCTGGATGGCCCGCCGGTTGAGGGACTGGAAGAGGCCGAAGCCGCCGCCGGCCAGGAGCGCCCAGAGGGCACCGGTCATCGGCCCGCATCCGCGCCGGGCGCCGGGGCGTTCTCCTGGCCGCGCAGGGTGCCCCCCAGGTAGAGCTGCGCCACCTCGGGGTCGGTGAGGAGGCGCTGCGCCGGCCCCTCCAGCCGTTCGCGCCCCAGCTCGAGCACATACCCGCGGTCGGCGATGCCGAGTGCGCTGCGCGCATTCTGCTCCACCATCAGGATGGTCACGCCCGTCTCATCCCGCAGTCGCCGGATCGTCTCGAAGACCATCTGCGCGATCTTCGGTGCCAGACCCAGGGAGGGCTCGTCCAGCAGCATCATGCGGGGCGCCATCATCAGGGAGCGGCCGATCTCCAGGACCTTCTGCTGCCCGCCGCTGAGGTTCCCGGCCCGGTCCTCCCGGCGCTCCACCAGTACGGGGAACATCGCGTAGGCGCGATCCAACCGGTCGCGGCGCTCCCGCCGATCCGGCACCGTGTACGCGCCCATCAGCAGGTTCTCGTGCACGGTCATGTCGGGGAACGCGCTGTGTCCCTGGGGCACGTGGGCGATCCCGCGGCGCAGCACCAGGTCGGGGCGCAGCCCGCCGATGTCCTGGCCGTCGAAGGCGATCTGCCCCTGCGTGGGCCGGAGCAGCCCGGAGATCGCCCGCAGGACGGTGGACTTGCCCGCCCCGTTGGGCCCGATCAGGCAGACTACCTCACCGGGGTCCACGTGCAGCGTGACGCCCTGCAACACGTGTACCCCACTGAGGTACCCGGCCACCACCTCGGTCAGCGTTAGCAGCATCGTCAGACGCCCAGGTATGCGTCCAGCACCACCGGATCTTGCTGCACGGCCGCCGGCGGGCCCTCCGCGATCTTCTGCCCGTGGTTCATCACCACGACGTGGTCACACAGCTCCATGACGACGCCCATGTTGTGCTCCACGACGACGAAGGTGACGCCCTCGCGATTGAGGGCGCGAATCAGGTCCATCATGAAACGAATCACGCTGGGGTTGACGCCTCCGGTGGGCTCGTCGAGGAGCACCACCTGCGGCTCGGACATCAACACCGAGGCGAACTCCAGCAACTTCTGCTGGCCGAAGGAGAGCTTGCGGGCCGGTGAGTCTTTCAGATGCGCCAGCCCAACGCGCTCCAGCTGGGGCAGGGCGCGCTCCTGCTCGTGCCGGTACATCCCCGGCCCGGCCAGCGCGCGCAGGCCCACCTGGCGCACCGGTACGATCATGTTCTCCAGCACGCTCATGTCCCAGAACAACCGGGTGATCTGAAAGGTCCGGCTCAGCCCCAGGTGGCAGATCTGGTGCGGGGCCAAGTCGGTAATGCGCCGCTGCCGCAAGTAGACGTCGCCAGCGTCGGGCGTGTAGATCCCGGTGATCAGGTTGAACAGGGTCGTCTTCCCCGACCCGTTGGGACCGATCAGCCCGGTGATGGACCCCGCGCGCACCTCAAGCGAGCACCCCCGCACCGCGGTGATTCCGCCGAAGCGGCGGGTCAGCTGCTCCGCTCGCAGTAACGCCGTCATGGTTCGATGGACCGCGCGGCGCGCGGGCCTTTGCCCGTCGTGACCGATTCGGCCGAAGACGGCTTCGCCTGCATGTCCGCCATCGCCCGTGCGCCGTCAAAGGCCGAGGACGGCGCGCGGCGGGATGCCAGCCACTCCTGCAGGCCGGGCAGGATCCCCCGGGGCAGGAAGAGGATGATCACCAGCATCAGAGCGCCGGAGATGGCCACATGAATTTGCGAAGCGCCGTACCGGAAGAGGATGATGTCCCGTCCGGGAATCAGGATGAAGGCGCCCAGTACCGGCCCCCAGATCGTGCCCAGACCTCCCAGCATCGTCATCAGGATCATGTCGACGCCGATCCGCAGGTCGAAGGCAAAAACGGGACTGATGTGCGTCTGAAAGTAGGACCAGATGCCGCCGCCCAACCCCACAAAGTAGGCGCTCAGGCCGAACGCCAGCACCTTATAGAGCGTGGTGTTGACGCCGACCATCTCTGCCTTGCCCTCGTCGTCCCGGATCGCCAGCAGCCCCAGACCGAAGCGGGACCGTCGCACGAAGCGGGCCACCACGACCGCGACGGCGAGCCAGACGATCAAGTAGTAGAAGAACGGCATCCGCGAGAACTCCGGCGACCACGGAGGCAGCGGCTGGCTCAGACCGGGGGCGCCGCCGGTGATCCCACGCAGGTTCAGCGCCAGCAGGCGGAAGATGAGCAGCATCGCGATGGTGGCGATGACGAACGCCGATCCGGTCGTGCGCAGCATGATCCAGCCCAGCGCCAGCGCCACCAGCGCCACCACGACGGCCAGCAGCGGCGCGCTCCAGAGCGGATTCCACCCCCAGCGGCTGGCGGCGATGGCCACCAGGTAGGCACCCAGGCCGAAGAAAGTGCTGTGTCCCAGGGACTTGTAGCCGGTGAATCCGCCCATCAGGTTCCAGCTCACGGCCATCATGGCGCCGAGCAGCACGTCGAACCCCAGGAGGTGGTAGTACGGCGCCCGCCAGATCCAGGGATAGGCCAGCAGGGCGATCGCCGCGTAGACGGGCCACCGGCGAGCGAGATGTCCCCGCATCGGGCGTTACGCTTCGCGCACCCGCGTCCCCAACAGCCCCTGGGGACGAAAGACCAGGATGAAGAACAGGATCAGGTAGGAGACGATCGGCGAGAGGTAGGTCGTGATCGTCACCGCGGCGACCGCCTCGGCCACGCCGATGATCAGCGCGCCGATCAGCGCACCGGGCAGGCTGCCCATGCCTCCCAGGACGACGATCGCCAGCATCTTGGAGATCCAGGCCTCGTGGCTGGACGCGTTGAAGGTCCAGATGAGGCTGAAGACCGCCCCGCCGGCCGCCACCGTGGCCAGGGCGGTGCCGAAGGTCAGCGCCCGCACCCGCGCGACGTTCACCCCCACCAGTTGCGCCGCGTCCGGATTTTGCATCGTGGCCCGGATGGCGCGGCCCAAGTCGGTCCGCGTCAGGAGCAGGTAGAGCAGGCCCAGGGCGATCACCGC
>CAYHPT010000005.1:0-13109 GCA_964358435.1 uncultured bacterium
CGCTCCGTCGTGCGGGAATCTTCTAGCGCGCTGCGGCCTCCGCGGGCCGGTTCTGCGGGGCGATTCTGCGCACTAGGAGAACGCCGGCCGCGAAGAGCGCGATCCCCAATGCATCGAACCAGAGGGGTTGAAAGTCCACCACGGTGGAGGCGGGGTTGACGGGATCGTATCCCGGGACCCCAAGATCCACGAGGTTGGCCACCGCCCACGCTTGGGCGTTGAACAGCGAATGCGCCGCGATACACGGCCACAATGACCGCGTGTGTATGAACAGCCACGCGAGGATGATTCCGGCGACGAACGCAGTGAAGAACTGATATGGGTTCAGATGGAACAGGGCGAAGATCGCTGCCGAGCCCAGGACGGCGGTTCGCAGCGGGTAGCGTCCGAGGAACCCGCCCAGGATCAATCCGCGGAAGAGTAGCTCCTCGTTAGCCGGCGCGATCACGGCCACGGCAATGAGCGAGAGGAGATCAGGTCTCAGCAGATCCCCGAAGAAGTCGGTGATGATCTGCGGGACGGGAAAGAGCCAGCGGGTGAGATTATCGACTTCCGAGGCGACGATGCCAGTCCCGATCACCAGCGGGATCAAGGGCAGGAGCAGCGCCACCGGAAAGCTCGTGAAAGCGAACACGGTCCGGAAGGGCGTCCGCGCCTGCCGGAATCCAACGTAGAGCACGATGCCGTAGGCGAGGAAGTCCATGAGCGTCAGGAGCGGGGACTTCTCGTCGAGCGCGAGACCGGAAACGGCCGCGACGATCCCACTCAGAAGGTACAGTCCTAAGACGAGGCAGAACTGGAGGAGCAGGAGGAGGAGAGCGTGCCCAATGCCGGGATAAGGTTTGCGGGTCTCCACGCTGACCACCCTGTCCCCGCCCCGCCCTACTCCACCGTTACTTCCCAGACGATGTTCGTGAGGGGATTGAGCCGCAGCCCGACGGACATGCCCGGGCGGATCTCCTCGCGGGCCTTCACCCGGCCGGAGACGATCAGGTCGAGGTGCAAGGTGAACGAGGATCCGTCCTGCAGGGTGATCGTCCGCAGCGTGATCAGATTCACGATGCCCCGGACCTGGCGGTAGGTCGCCCGGATCGTCGCAGCCTCTAAGCGCGCATTCACCACGGCGACCACCTGATCACCCGGCCGCAGTTCTCTGATGTTCACCGAGCCGCCCGTGCCCGTCGTCGTCTCCCGCCGCAGGATGGAGGTCTCGGCGGTGACGACAAGCACGTGCAGCAGGCTGCCCGCCAGCACGTGGATCCGGCCCTGTTCGGCGTCGACGCGCAGCAGCGTGCCTTCGATGGTCTGCGCCGCGGGCGGCGGGGACGCCAGGGGCGCGGTCGTGTAGATCTGCACTGTGCGCGCACGATCGTCCCAGTCCACGCGGGCGCCGAGCGCCTCGCTGACGAAGCGCAGCGGCACCATGGTCCGCCCGCGCAGCGCCAGCGGCGGGACGTCCAGCAGGACGATGCGATCGTTGAGGCGCGCCTCCCGGCTGCCCAGGCGCAGGATGACGGTGATGGATTCGCGCGTGGCCGTCACCGTCTGCGCCGCGGGGTCGAAGGCCACTCTGGCGCCCAGACGCTCGAAGATGCCCCGCAGCGGGACAAGCACGCGCCCTTCGACCTGCACCGGCGGGACGTCCAGCGTAAGGACGGTGCCGTCCACCAGCACCGTGATCTGTCCCGGACCCGCGGCCGCCGGCGGACCGCCCGTCGCTGCGGCCGCGACCAGCACCGCCATGTGCAGGGCGAGGAGGGTTCTCATCCGTTCTCTCGCGCCGCCTCCTCGTACATCCGGGTGCGGAGCGCCTCCAGGGCTGGACTCAGATGCACCGGGTAAGTCCCTGACCCCCGGAGGGCCCGCAGTGGCGGCGGGAGGAGCGCCAGCCGTTCGCGACAGCGGGCCCGCATCTCTTCCAGACTGTCCGGCCGCAGGGTGCGGCCGTCGCGCATGACCTCGACCAGCAGCGGCGCCGCCCCGCGCGGTCCCGTCTCGTCGGCCAGGGCGATGGCGTCGTGCTGGAGAATGCCGTCGGCGTCGGCGGTGCGCCAGACCTGTTTGCGTCCCGGCAGGGTCGCCTTCCCCGTGCTCAACTTGACGCGGTAGCCTTCCGCGTCCTCCACGAGCTTGTAGACGCCCTCCACGAACGGCGCGTCCGCGGAGGTGCCGAGTTCGGTGCCCACGCCGAAAGCATCGGCGGCCGCGCCGGCCGCCAGCAGGTCGGCGACTTTGAACTCGTTCAGGCCGCCGGAGAGCACGATCTGCGCCTCCCGCAGCCCGGCGGCATCCAGCAGGACTCGCACCTGCCGGCTGGTGGCGACCAGGTCGCCGCTGTCGATACGCACGCCGCGCAGGCGGTGCCCCCGCGCGGCCATCTCCCGCGCCACGGCGATGGCCCGCTCCGCGCCCTTGATCGTGTCGTACGTGTCGATCAACAGCACGGAGTTGCCGGGGAAATCGGCGGCGAAGGCGCGGAACGCCGATAGCTCATCCGGGAAGGACATCACGTAGGAGTGAGCCATCGTCCCGAAGACCGGGATCCCGTAGAGGTGCCCCGCCAGCACGCAGGACGTGCCGATGCATCCGGCAATGTACGAGGCGCGCGCCACCTTTAGGGCCGCGTCGGCGCCGTGGTCGCGGCGGGGGGAGAAGTCGATCACGCCCCGCCCCGGCGCCGCCAGGACCACGCGGGCCGCCTTGGACGCGATCGTCACCTGGAAGTTGAGCGTGTTCAGCAGAAAGGTCTCGATGACCTGCGTCTCGATGCGCGGGGCGGTCACCTCCAGCAGCGGCTCCTGCGGGAAGAAGACCTCGCCTTCGGGGACGGCGCGCACGCTGCCGGAGAACCGGAAGTCTCGCAGGTAGTCCAGGAAGCCTTCACTGAACCGGTGGAACGAGCGGAGGTAGTCCAGCGCCTCCCCATCGAAGCGCACGTGCTCCAGGTAGTGCAGGACCGCCTCCAGTCCGGCACTGACCAGGAAGGAGCGGTCCCCGGGCAGGTCGCGCACGAAGACGTCGAAGGTGGCCCAGTCGTTCATCCCCTGGCGGAAGTAGCTGTCCGCCATCGTCAGTTCGTAGAGATCCGTGAGCAGCCCCATGTTCTGGGGCGTCAAGAAGCCGAAGGTGGGATAGACGGCCATGACCGGACGCGTCAGACCCAGCCCGCCCGGCGGAAGAAGGCGAACATCGCGGCGGCCAGGACAACCATGGCGCCGATGATGATCAAGAAGCCGTAGGGCGTGTCGAAGGA
The DNA here is from genome assembly GCA_964358435.1 of uncultured bacterium. Taxonomy (GTDB): domain Bacteria; phylum Sysuimicrobiota; class Sysuimicrobiia; order Sysuimicrobiales; family Humicultoraceae; genus Humicultor. Next base: position 3,254 of record CAYHPT010000005.1, read on the forward strand.
CGGGAACGGGCGGGTGAAGTTCATTCCGTAGATGCCGGTGATCACGGTGAGCAAGGCGAAGATCGCCGTGATCACGGTCAGGACCTTCATCACCTCATTCAACCGGTTGCTGATCAGCGTCAGGTAGACCTCCAGCGCGCCGGTGAGCAGGTCGCGGTGGGTGTCGATCTGGTCGGTGATGCGCAGCACGTGGTCATAGATGTCCCGGAAGTAGAGGATGACCGCATCGGTGACCAGTGCGGTCTCCCGCCGCATCAGCACGTTCAGGGTGTCGCGCAGCGGGACGATATGCCGGCGGGCCTGCAGCAGCACGCGCTTGGTGCGGAAGAGGGTGCCCAGCGTCCGGCTGGTCGGACGGTGGAAGAGCTGGTCTTCCAGCCGATCGATCTGGTCGTCGATGCGGTCCAGCACCGGGAAGTACGTGTCCACGATGGTGTCGAGGATCATATAGAGGACGAAGTCCGGCGAGCGCCGCAGACGGCCCGGCGCGCGGGCCAGGCGGCCCCGGGCTTCCTCCAGCGCGGTCAAACCGGTTTTACTCACCGTGACCACGGCGCGGGACGTGAAGAAGATGTCGACCTCGTCCAGCGGCAGCTGGGTGCCGTGGTCCCCCCGCGCCGCATGGATGGTGATGAAGAGGTGCTCCTCGTAGGCTTCAATCTTCGGGCGCTGCCCGGTTTTCTGCGAGTCTTCGACGGCCAGCGGGTGAAAGTGGAAGACGTCGGTGAGGAGTTGCAGGTCCGTGGGGCGGGCCCGGTCCAGCGCGACCCACACCGCCTGCGTATCCCGCTGCAAGAGCGTCGGGAGCGGCTCGGTGGGGTCGGTGACGATGCCGTCTTCGCGGTAGACAGTGACCTGCATCAGGCCGTCATTCCAGGTTCGCCACGACGGCGTGCTCTACCTCGGCCGGGAAGAGGTGGACCCCCGGGGGGAACTCCGCGTGGCGCCGCACCATGAAGCGGATCCCCTCCAGCATGATGGCGCTGGTCAGGTCGAAGGCGTCGTAGGGGTCGCCGGGGCCCGCGGAGAGGTTGAACATCGCCCCGCCGGCCAGCAGGTAGACGCGCCGGTCGCCGTCGAGGTCAACCGCCTCGATGTGTGGCCGGACCGGCGTCGCAGGGAACCGGCGCAGCGCCGGGACATCGATCTCCAGATTGGAGTGGCCGGCGTTCAGCAGGATGGCTCCCGGCCGCAGCAGACGGAACTGCGGGGGGCCGAGGACAAGCTCTCGCCCGGTGGCGGTGATGACGACCTGCGCCGCCGGAAGCGCCTCCTCCAGCGTCTGCACCAGACATCCCTGATGCCGCGCCTCCACCCGGCGCCGCGGGTCAGGGTCGGCGACCGTGACGACGGCGCCCAACCGCTGCGCGTAGTCGGCGATGCCCCGGCCGACCGGGCCAAAACCCATGACCAGCACCCGCCGCCCGTAGAGCGTCAACCCGGTCACGTTGAGAAAGGTGTTCCACACGGTCAGCCCCACCAGATGGCGGTTGTGCAGCCCCTGCTTCAGCGGGAGTTCGTCCCAGTTGAAGACCGGGAAGGGGAGGGCGACCTCCGCCAGGCGGCGCAGGCCCGTGCCCGTCGCCTCCATTCCCGCGCGCGCGGCGGCCGCCACGTCGGGGCGCGTGCGCACCAGGCGGACGGTGACCTCGCCGCCCATCTCGCTGAGGAAGGTCGGCCGCTGCTCGATCGCCCAGTCCACCGCCTCCAGCCGCGCTGCGTCGTCCATGCCATATGCGGCGCGCGCCTGCGCGCCCGCCTGGCCCAGCCAGGCCACCACCTCATCGCGCGTCGTGGCCGGATTCGCGCCCAACAGGAGCACACGCGCGCCGGTCCGCAGCAGCGCCTCGACCACCGGGATCATCTTCAGGTCGAGGTGGATGGCCAGGCAGAAGGTGTGGGCGCGCCAGTCCTGGCCGGCCAGGCGCTCCGCCGCCCGCCGGGTGAGAGGCGTGTGCGCCCGCAGCCAAGCGAGGTCGACCGGAAGCGCCATCAGGACCCGAGCAGGTGGGTCAGATCGCGGACGACGTCCGGCGGGTCGAAGTCGGGGTTGTAGAAGCCGAGGATGCGGCCCTGCGGGTCGATCACCAGCGTCGGCAGGCCGTGATCGATCCGTCCCGGTTTTGCAGACGGCCGGACGGGGACGCGGTACGCCTGGACCACCTTCATCACAGTGGCGGGATCGCCGCTGAGGAAGTGCCAGCCAGCGTGGTCCACCTTGAACTTGGCCGCGTAGGCCTTCATCACGGCCGGCGTGTCCCGTTTGGGGTCGAAGGTCATGGAGAGCAGGACCACCTTCTTACCGAACCAGCCGCGTTTCTTCAGTTCGTTCTGCACCTGCACGAGTTTGGCCGTCGTCAGCGGACAGATGTCCGGACAGTGCGTGTAGATGAAAGTGAGGATGACCAACCGGCCGCGGAACTGCTGCAGGCTGACCCTGGCGCCGTCCTGGTTGATCAGCGCGAAGTCCGGGGCGGGGGACGGCGACTGCGCCGGCAGCGCCGGAACCGCGCCCAGCAGCGCGAACGCGACGAGGGTGACCGCCGGGAAGACGGTAGCGAAGATGCGTCGAGGGGATCGGGTCATGTACTCTGACTATACCATCCGGCGTCGCGATTCCCGCCGACGTCGTGATTCCCGAGCGGCCCCCTCAACGGGCGCGGCGGCGGCGACGGCCGCGCACAAAGACCGAGGGAAGCCAGATGGACGGGACGAATCATACCGGACATGTACAGGGTCGCTCTGCTGCTGATCCTGATAGTTCTCACGGTTCTGCTCAGCGCGCCGGGGCCCCACCTCGCGCCGGCGGCCGGCGCATCGCCAGCCTGCGCGCCCATCCGCGCCGACGCGCTCGGTCCCTTCTACAAGCCGAACGCGCCGCGCCGGGCGAAGGTCGGCAGCGGGCATGTGCTCAAGGGCGTGGTCCGCTCGGCCCCGGGGTGCGGCCCGATCGCCGGGGCGCGCCTGGAGTTCTGGCTGGCCGGGCCCAATGCGCAGTACGACGACGACCACCGGGCCACGGTGCTCTCCGACGCCGCCGGGGCGTACCGGTTTGAGAGCAACTACCCGCCGCCGTACGCGGGCCGTCCGTCCCACATCCACGTCCGCGCGTCCGCGGCCGGCCATCAGACGCTCGTCACTCAATTCTATCCGCCGCCGAATTCGACCGAAGGGGCGTTCGACCTCGTCCTGATCCCGCTGCGCTAACGGAGCGATCGATGATGTTGCGCGCGACAATCCTGGCTCTGACCGTTCTGTTCGTGCTGCCGGTCCTGGCCCCGCCCGGCGGGCCCGTCCCGACCCTCGCGGCCCCGGCGCTCGAACGGTTCGTCATCGTGCCTGCGGAGTCGCGGGTGATCTACCGGGTCGCCGAGACCCTCATCAACGAGCACAACCGCTTCAACATCGCGGTGGGCGTCACGCCGGTGGTGCGCGGCGAGATCTTCCTGGACCGCCGGAATCCGCAGAACAGCCGCGTCGGTACCATCACCGTGGACATCAGCCAGTTCAAGTCCGACAACGCCCGCCGCGACCGGGCGATCCGCGAGCGGTGGTTGGAGTCGGCGCGCTATCCCCTGGCCGAGTTCACGCCGACGGCGATCCGCGGCCTGCCGGCCACGTACGCCGAAGGCCGGGAGATCACGCTAGAGATTGTCGGCAACCTGAAGATCCGCGAGGCGGTCAAAACGACAACGTTTGCCACGACGCTGAAGTTGGAGCGGAACACCCTCACCGGAACGGCCCTCGCGACCATCCTGATGACGGACTTCGGCTTCGACCCACCCGCTATCTTCGGCATCCTGCGGGCGGAGAATGAAGCGCGCCTGGAGCTCAAGTTCACTGCCCGGGGAGCACCGTAACTGCGATGAGCGGCCCATTGGCGGAGACGCCGGTCCGGCCCAACGTCTTCGTCTGGACGCTCGGCGGGGAGACCATGCTCTCCAGCTACGGCACGAACTGTGTGGGCGTGATCGGCGGCGCTGCCGTCCTGCTGGTGGATCCGCTCATTGCGCCGGCCCACGCCCGACTGGTCGAGCAGGCGCTGCGCCGGCACACGAGCGCGCCGGTGCGCCTCGTCGCGCTCACGCATCACCACACCGATCACACGTTGGGCGGGGCCTGGTTCGCCGGTCAGGGCGCGACGATCATCGGCCACCGGGCCTGCCGCGAGGGCATGGCGGCCGAGCACCCGGCGCTGCTCGATGCCCGCCGGCGCGCCGCGGAAACCGCGGAGTTATTCGCGGACGCCGTCCCGGTCCTTCCCGACGTGACCTTCGACGAGGGCCTCACCCTGTACGTCGGAGACGTGGAAGTCGAAGTCTGGCACGCCGGGTGGGACCACACGCCGGGCGATGCCTTCCTCTTTCTGCCCGCGGAACGGGTTGCCATCTGCGGCGACCTGGTCTTCTCCGGCTATCACTGCAACTACGAGCACGCTTCGGCGGGCGGCGTGCGCGAGGGACTGCGCGCGCTGCGGGCCCTGGATGCCGACATCTTCATCCCGGGGCATGGGCGGGTGGGTGGGCCGGAGATCCTGGACGCTCAGGAGCAGTACCATGCCGCGGTGGAGTCGGTCGTGCGGGAGGGCGCGGCGGCCGGACTGGATGACGAGGCCCTCGCCGCGGCCGTGCGCGCGCGCTTCCCCGACTACCTGCTGCCGATCCTCACGCCCACCGCCGTCGCCCGGTTCAAACCCTAGTCCGCCAGCCGGATCACCACCATCTGGATGTTGGTCATCTCCTCCATGGCGTAGCGGCCGCCTTCCCGCCCGATGCCGCTGCGGCGCATGCCGCCGTAGGGCATGTGGTCGGCGCGGAAGACCGGAGTGTCGTTGATGATCACCCCGCCGAAGTTCAGGCGGCGGACCGCCTGGAAAACCCGGGAGATGTCGCGCGTGAAGACCGCGGCCTGCAGGCCGTACTCGGTGGCGTCGGCCTGACGCAGCGCGTCTTCGAAATCGTCGGTGGCGATGACGGACGCGACCGGCGCGAACGCCTCCTGCGCGACGACCTTCATCTCGGGCTTGACATCGCTCAGCACCGTTGGCCAGTAGACGGCGCCGTCGCGTTTCCCCCCGGTGCGGACACGCGCGCCGCCCGCCATCGCCTCCTGCACCCACCCCTCGATGCGCTCGGCTTCGCGGACGTCGATCATCGGACCGACGTCGACGCGCTCGTCCAGCGGGTCGCCGACGACCATCGCCTGGCTGGCCTGGACGAACCGCTCGGTGAAAGGCTCGTACACTTTGCGCTCGCTGTAGATGCGCTGCACGGAGATGCAGACCTGCCCCGAGTTGTAGTACGCGCCGACGGCGCAGCGTTTGGCGACGAAGTCCAGGTCCGCATCCGGCGCAATGATCACCGGCGACGTGTTCCCCAGTTCCAGCGTCACCTTCTTGATCCCGGCGATGGACACGATGCGCTCGCCGACGGCCGGGCTGCCGGTGAAGGTGACTTTGGCGACCTGCGGATGGGTGACGAGCCACTCGCCGACGGTGCTCCCCGGACCGACGATCAGGTTGATTGCCCCGCCGGGGAGTCCCGCCTCGGCCAGCACCTGGCAGAGTTTGACCGCCGTAAGCGGCGTTGCCGTCGCGGGCTTAAGCACGGCGGTGTTGCCCGCGGCCAGTGCCGGCGCGACCTTGTGCGCCACCAGGTTGAGCGGGAAGTTGAAGGGCGAGATCGCGGCGACGACGCCGACCGGGCGGCGTACCCAGAAGCCGAAATAGCCTTCGCCGGCCGGGACCGCGTCCAGGGGCACCGTCTCGCCGTGCAGGCGGCGGGCCTCTTCGGCGGCGATGGTAAAGGTCATGATGCCGCGGTCCACTTCGGCGCGGGCGTACTTCAATGCCTTGCCGGCTTCCGCGGCGATGGTGCGGGCGAATTCATCGCGCCGTTCCCGGATCAGCGCGGCGGTGCGGGACAGGATCTCGCTCCGTCGGTGCGCCGGCATCTCGGCCATGACGGCGGCGGCGCGGGCGGCCGCGGCCACGGCGGCGTCCACGTCCTCGCGGCGGGCGGCGGGCAGCGTGCCGATCACCTCTCCGCTGTACTTGTTGCGCACCTCCACCAGCGGGCCGCCGTCCACCCACCGGCCGTCGATCAGCAGTTTGGCCTCCATCACGGCTGGCATTTATCGTCCTCCCTTACGATGACCGGCTCAAAGGAATCGCTTCGGCCCTGTCGGATTTCGTTTGCGCGACAGAGGACTCCTTGCCCCGGCCAGACGCGGGGTCGGAACTCTTGGACGGCTGGGGTAGACTGAAGGCAGATTCTGGGGGAGGTGGGTCGATGGCGGAGGTTCGCGTCGGCGACAAAGCCCCGGACGTGATGCTGGTTGGAGGCGACCGGCAGCCGGTACGGCTGTCCGCTTTGTTCGGCCAGCCGGTGGTGCTGGCGTTCTTTCCCGGCGCCTTCACGGGCGTCTGCACCCGGGAGATGTGCACGTTCCGCGACAGCCTCAATGCCTTCACCGACGTGGGGGCGCGGGTGGTCGGGATCAGCGTGGATACCCCCTATGCGCAGAAGGCCTGGGCGGAGCAGCACGGGCTGACGTTCACCCTCCTCAGCGACTTCAACCGTCACGCGGTCAAGGCGTTCGGCGTGGAGGACCCCACCTTCGCCAAGGGGGTGCTGCCCGGCGTGGCCAAGCGGTCGGTCTTCGTCCTCGACAAGGACGGTGCGGTGACCTATCGGTGGGTGAGCGACGACCCCGCGGTCGAACCCAACTACGCCGAGGTGCAGGAGGCGGTGCCCGCGATCCAGCCGGGGGCGCGGACGTAACAAGCTGGTCCACCAGGAGGTGATCGATGGCCGCCCAGATCGAGGCTTATCCGCTGCGCTTCGACGTCCAGTATCCAGGAGGGCTTTCTCGCTGGCTCATCTTCGTGAAGTGGCTGCTGGCGATCCCGCACTTCCTCGTCCTGTGGGCGCTCGGCACTCTGCAGGGCGTTGTCACTTTCATCGCCTTCTTCTCCATCCTGTTCACGAAACGCTACCCGCCGGGTCTGTTCGACCTCTATGTGAACTCGGCCCGCTGGGCGGCGAACGTGGGGGTGTATATTGGACTCCTGCGGGACGAATACCCTCCCTTCACGTGGGAGGCAGGCAAGTATCCTGTCACCTATGAGGTGGACTACCCGCAGGGACTGTCCCGCTGGATGATCCTCATCAAGTGGCTCCTGGTCCTGCCGCACGCTATCGTGTTGGGCGCGCTTTCGATCGCGGTCTTCGTGGTCGTGGTAGTCGCCTGGTTCGCCATCCTGTTCACGGCGCAGTACCCGCGGGGCATGTTCGACTTCGTCGTGGGATATACGCGCTGGACCTACCGGGTCGGCGTCTACACCGCCCTACTGCGCGACGAATATCCGCCGTTCACCCTGCGTTAGGAAGCGGCGGGTGCCGCGGGGCCGGCGTCCGGTGCTGCCGCGCCCCGCTCGCCTTTCACCAGATTGGAGAAGCGCACCCCCACGAGGCGGATCGGCCGGTCGAGGGTAAAGCGGTCCAGCAGGGCGACTGCCGTCTGGAGCAGCAGGTCGTGATCGGCGGTCGGCTCGGGGAGCGTCTGTGCCCGGGTGTGCGTGCGGAAGTTGTGGTAGCGGATCTTCAGCGTGACCGTCCGCACCAGGTACCCCTCGTCACGGACGTCTGCCCACACCTCTTCACCCAGGCGGCGAACGACGCGCACGAGCGTGTCGCGCCGCCGCACGTCCACCTGAAACGTCGTCTCGCGGCTCATCGACTTCGGCTCCCACTCCGTGACTACGGGGCTGTCGTCCGCGCCGCGGCAGGTGTGATAGAGCCACTCCCCGTGGTTTGGGCCGAGGACCTCCTGCAATTGCTCAAGGGAGATCTCCCTGAGGTGCCCGACGGTCTGCACGCCCAGAGCCTGGCGCAGGCGCGCCGCGGTCTTCGGGCCGATGCCCCACAGGACGGTTGCCGGGAGGTCGCGTAGCTTTTGCTCCACGTCCTGCTCCCAGATCACCGTCAGGCCGTCCGGCTTCTGCAGGTTGGCGGCGATCTTCGCCAGGAGCTTGTTCGGCCCCACGCCGACCGACGCGGTCAGGCCGAGTTCCGTTTTGATCCGCTCCTTAATCGTGCGGGCCAGTTCGACCGGGTCCTCGCTGCGCTCTGAGATGTCCAGGTAGGCCTCGTCCAGGCTCATCGGCTCGACCAGCGGCGAGTACTCGCGCAGGATGCTCCGCAGTTTGCCGGAGAACTCGTGATAGGCCGCGAAGTCCACGGGGAGAAAGACGGCATCGGGACAACGCTTGTAGGCGGTGCGCAGCGGCATCGCCGAGTGGATGCCGTAGGCGCGCGCCTCATAGGACGCGGTGGAGACCACGCCGCGCTTGTGGGGGTTGCCGTCGCCGCCGACGACGACGGGCTTTCCGCGCAGTTCCGGCCGGCGCAGTTGCTCGATGGCCGCGAAGAACGCGTCCATGTCGATGTGCAGGATGACGCGGCCCACAGTGGGTGGATTCGACGGGAGGGAGAGATGTTCCGGCTGGACGGACAGCGGGCGCTGGTGACGGGCGGGACATCGGGGATCGGCGAGGCCGCGGCGCAGGTCTTCCTCCAGGCGGGCGCACGGGTCGTCATCGCCGCCCGCGGCGCGGAACGGGGCGCGGCGGTCCAGGAGCGTCTCCGCCCGCACGGCGAGGTGCACTTCATCCCGGCGGATGTGAGCGCCGAGGAGTCGGTGCGGCGGCTGATCGCGCGGACCGTGGACGCCCTCGGCGGCCTAGACATCCTGGTCAACAACGCCGGGATCATCAGCCGCACGCCCGTCCACGAGCTGGAGACCGCGGAATGGTCACGCATCCTGGACACCGTGCTCACCGGAGTGTTCCTCTGCTCCCGGGAGGCGCTGCCGCATCTGCGGGAGAGCGGTGGGGCGATCGTCAATGTCGCCTCCTACCTGGCCTTCCGCGCCGGGACGACCCGCACGCCCGCGTACAATGCGGCGAAGGCCGGCGTCGTCTCCCTGACCACGACCATGGCCGCCGCCTACGGCCCTGATGGCGTCCGCGTGAATGCCGTCTGCCCCGGCTTCGTTCCCACGGAGATCAACCGCACGATCTGGGAGCAGTACACGAAGGAGCACTGGGATCAGATCGCCCAGCGCTATCCCCTGCGCCGGGTGGGGACCCCGGAGGACGTGGCCTATGCCGTGCTCTTCCTCGCATCCAAAGAGGCGGGCTGGATCACTGGCGTCAGCCTGCTGGTAGACGGTGGCCTCACCGCGCGCTGACCCCCCCCTGAATCGCTTTCCGGTCTCAGCCGCGCATTGCGACCTCTCCCGTCTGCAGCGACATGTGCTGCATGCGACGGACCGTCAATGCACACACACGTCGTTGCCGAGAACGCACAGGGGGGATGCCGGGCAGATACAGGAGGTGCCGGCGCCAGGAGGGGCGCGAGGAGGTTTGGACGGGGAACCGCGGGCGGCTAAGCCCGGCGGCGGGCGCTAACCACCCCAGGCAGCATCCAGTAGCGCACGCCGTCGAGGGTCGCTTCCAGAGTGCCGGTGCGATCGGCGGCGGGCTCGAGGAGTGCCGGCGGCCAGCGGAAGAGGTCCGCGACCTGCTGCGGGGGCGCGCCGCCCACGATCTTCAGGTAGCCGCGCAGCAGGACGCCCGCCGCTTCCTCGCTGGTGATCCGCGCCGCCTGTCTGATCACCTCCGGCATCCACCGCGCGAAGGTGTCCCAGATATAGGCATAGTTGCCGCGGCCCTCCACTTCGGCCACTTTGGCAATGAAAAAGTGCTCCTGGAGTTCGTCCAGGGCGCGGTGCAGCCGATTGCCGGAGGAGTCGCCGGAGACGAACTGCCGGCGCGGCTCCCAGGTGTTGATGG
>CAYHPT010000006.1:0-12791 GCA_964358435.1 uncultured bacterium
ACCGCTCTCGTAGACCTGCACCATGTTGGGATGGGTGAGAGAGGCGACGGCGCGGGCCTCGCGCTGGAAACGTTCGACGAATTCGGCGTCCGCCGCGTACTGCTCGCGCAGAACCTTCAGGGCGACGATCTGCCCGTCGCGCACCCGGCGGGCGCGGTAGACCATGGCCATGCCGCCCTGGCTGATGGTGGACTCGATCTCGTAGCCGGAAAGCAGAGTGCCGGGTTGGATCATGGCGCCGCCACGCCGCGGCTCACCGCGGGCTCGATTCAGACGTTTTGGCTTCTCCGCGCCGGCGGCCTTCCCTGCGGCCGGCGGGCGCACGGCGCAGCCGCACCATATAGAATCCGTCTGTCTCGTCGCGGTGTGGCAGCAGCAGCCGCTCCTCCTCCAGGGCAAAAGCCGGATGACCGCGGAGGAATTCGCGGATCACCTCCGGCCCCTCCTCCGGTTCCATGGAGCAGACGGCGTAGACCAGCACGCCCTCCGCCCGCACCGCCCCGGCCACGCCCGCCAGCAGTTCCCGCTGCTGCGCCGTCATCGTCTCCAGCAACGCGGGGGTCGCGCGCCAGCGGATCTCCGGCCGGCGGCGGATCACCCCCAGTCCGGTGCAGGGTGCGTCTACCAGGACGCGGTCCATCTGCCCGCGGAAGCGGGCCCCCGCCTGGCGCGCGTACAGGTGGTGCGCCTCCACAATGTCGATGCCCAGGCGGGCACAGTGCGCGGACAGTGACTTCAGTTTGGCCGGCTGGATGTCCAGGGCGACGACTCGCCCTCGGTTCCGCATCACCTCTGCCACGTGGGTGGCCTTCATGCCCGATCCGGCGGTGGCGTCGAGGACCGTCTCCCCAGGCTGCGGCGCCAGCAGGTGAGCCGCGGCCATCGCGCCCTCATCCTGCATCGTGACCAGACCCTCGTTGTAGAGATCGAGTCGCAAGGCCAACGTCCCGCGCACGCGCAGCGCCTCCGGCGCCTTGCCTTGGGTCACCGCGCACCCGCGTTCGCGCAGTCGGGCCGCGACTGCTTCGCGAGTCGTGCGCAGCGTGTTCACGCGCAGCATGGACGGCGGCGGGGCGTTGTTCGCGGCGCAGAGCGCGCGTGTGTCGTTCAACCCCCAGCGGGCGATCCACCGCTCCACCAGCCAGCGGGGGTGCGATTCCATCACGGCCAGGTGGCCGGCCGGGTCGATGTCCGCGGGCGGCGGGGCGGGCTCGCCTGCCGCCGCGAGCCGGCGGAGGACGGCGTTCACCAGTTTCACCGTTCCCGGATGCCCGTGCCGCTTGGCCGCCTCCACCGCCTCGTGCACGGCCGCCGCGTCGGGGACCCGGTCGAGAAACCACATCTGGTACAGTCCCGCGCGCAAAATGGTGCGGATCGCGGCCGGCAGGGACGCCAGCGGCCGCGCCACGGCGGCCTGCAGTGCGTAGTCCAGGCGACCCTGCTGCCGCAGGGTGCCAAACACGACTTCGGTGATCAAGGCCTGGTCCGCGGCGCTGTACGGATCACGCGCCAGGACGCGGTGCAGGAGGACGTTGGCAAAGGCCTGCCCGGACTCCACCCGGTGCAGGATGGTGAAGATCGCTTCACGCGGGTCGGGCCGGGAGGGCGCACGGGCCGCACGCCCCGGGGAAGACCGCCCGACGTCTCGCCTCACTCGTCCCGCATGTTCCGCAGCACCAGCAGCCGGACCAACTGCATCACCGCCATGAAGGCGGCGGCCACGTAGGTCAGCGCGGCGGCGTTGAGGACGGCGCGCACCCCCTGCGCCTCCTGCGGCAGGACGAACCCCTCACCCTGCAGCACCTGCACCGCGCGGCTGCTGGCGTTGAACTCCACGGGCAGCGTCACCAGTGAAAACAGAACGTACCCCAGGAAGAACAGGATGCCCAAGTCCATCAGGAGCGGCCGGCTCAGCAGCAGCCCGAGGAGGAAGAGAATCCACGCCGCCATGGTGCCGAACTGGGCGACGGGCACGATCGCCGACCGCAGCGCCAGCGGCGCGTACGCCGCCTGGTGCTGCAGCGCGTGCCCGGCCTCGTGTGCGGCGACGCCGATGGCCGCCACAGAAGTGCCGCCGTAGACTTGCCCGGAGAGGCGCAGCGTCTTCGTGCGCGGGTCGTAGTGGTCGGACAGCCCCCCGCCCATCGGGCCCTGCACGGGCTCGACCTTCACGTCCCGGATGCCGCGGCGGCGCAGCAACTCGGCGGCCACCTCGGCGCCGGTCATTCCCCGCGCGGACGGCACCTGCGCGTACCTGTTGAACGTGCGGCTCACTTTGAGCTGCGCGTAGAGGGCCAGCGCCAGCGCCGGCAGCAGCAGAATAAACGTCGGATCATAGAACAGGAACGGCATTCAACGTTCACCTCCTCCACTCAGTGTACCAGAATCATCCGCCGGTCCCGGCGCGCCCCAGCGCTCGCCGGGCTGCACGCGGTGCCCCCGCGCAAAGGCTGCCGCGCTCATGCGCTTCCCGTCGGCGGGTTGGACCTCGAGGGCGCGGAGGAGCCCGCGGCCGGTGGCCAGAAGGGTCCCGTCCTCAGTAACGGCCAGGACGGTGCCGGGTTCCGCGGGCCCGCCGGCGGTCACCGCGGCGTCCGGCTCGGCGCGCGCCCGCCAGATCTTCACCTGGCGTCCCGCGCGAAACGTGTAGGCGGAGGGCCAGGGGTCCATCGCCCGCACCAGGTTGGCGATGGTTTCCGCGGGCCGGTCCCAGTGAATCTGCCCGTCCTCCTTCGTCAGTTTGCCGACGTACGTGGCGGCGGCGTGCTCCTGCGGGCGCCGCGGGGCGCGCCACTCTGCGATCAGCCGCACCGCCGCCAGCAGCAGCGTCGCCGCCAGGTCGGCGAGGCGCCGTTCGAGCTCGCCGGCCGTCTCCTCCGGCCCGATGGCCACGCGCTCCTGCAAGATGATGTCTCCCGCGTCGAGTTCGGCGGTCTGATAGATGATGCTGACCCCGGTCTCGGTCTGCCCGTCGGCAATGGCCCGCTGGATCGGCGAGGCGCCCCGGTAGGCCGGCAGCAGCGACGGATGCGCGTTGATCGCTCCCCGCGGCGGAAGGGCCAGCACGTCGTCGGGGATGATCCGCCCGTAGGCCACCGTGACCAGGAGGTCGGGGTGCAGTTCGGCGAGCGCGCGGACGACCTCCGGCCGGCGCAGGCTTGGGGGCTGCATCACGGGCAGCCCGTGTTCGCGGGCGTACACCGCCACCGGCGGCGGGCTGACGCGGCGTCCTCGCCCGGCGGGACGGTCCGGCTGCGTGACCACCGCCACGATCTGCGCCGCCCCCGCGAGTGCGCGCAGGGAGGGCAGCGCGAACTCGGGGGTGCCCATGAAGATGACGCGCAGGTGGCTCGGGGGTTTATGCACCCGCCGCGACTTCCACCGGCTGGGCCTCCGCGCCGATCCGCTCGATCGTCGCCGGGTCTTCGACGCGGTCGAGGAAGAGGATGCCGTTCAGGTGGTCGATCTCGTGTTGCAGGACGCGGGCAAGTAGGCCCTCGGCGTTTACGGTGACGCCCCGCCCGCGGCGGTTCTTCCCCTTCACCTTCACGCGCGCCGCCCGCCGCACCGGGCCGATCACCCCGGGAATGGAGAGGCAGGCCTCCGTGGCGACCTCTTCCCCTTCGGTGTGTGTGAGGACCGGATCGACGACGGTCACCAACCGCTCTTCCACCTCGGCCACCAGCACCCGCTTCCCCTCGCCCACCTGGGGTGCGGCCAGGCCCAGGCCGTTGGCGGCGCGCATCGTGGCAACCATGTCCTCGATCAGCCGCTGCAGGGCCGGGGTGACCTTGCCCGCCGGCTTGGCCTTGCGTCGCAGCACCGCCGCTCGTGGGCTGTCTACGGTGATGATCTCGAGCAGCTGTCCCTTCGCCATTGCACCGGCCTCCAGGATAACACAGCGCCCATTTCAGGGGTCCACGTCCACGGCGGCGCGTACGCCGGAGGGCGGATGCCGCAGCCACGCGGCCAGCGGCCCGCGCGGGAGTGCACCGGGACCGCGGAACATCACCTGCCAGCGGCTCTGCCGCCCGCGCCGCAAGAGCGCCGGACCAAGCACTTCCACCCCCTTTCCGGCGGCCGCGGCCAGAGACGCCGCCGCCTGGCGGGCCGCACCCTCCCGGCCGGCGACCTCCACGGAGAGTACTTCACCGTACGGCGGATAATGGAAGGCGCGGCGAACGCGCAGTTCCTCCCGGTAGAACGGCCGCAGATCGTGCCGCCGCAGCGCCAGCAGCGCCGGGTGGTCGGGCGCATAGGTCTGCACCACGCTCCAGGAGCGGGCCAGCCCGCAGACCCGCCAGAGCGCGCGCAGGCCCTGCTCCGGCGCCCTGTAGTCGGGATAGCGCAGTGACGCGTCGGCGAGCACGATCCCGGCCAGATCGACCCGCGGCGGCTCCTCCGCCTCAAGGACCAGCGGGGTCGCCACCAGGATGCCGCCCTGATCGCGGAACTGCCGCACGATGCCGGCGACGTCCGCGGGCGTGCGGGCGATGTCGGAGTCGAGCCGGAGCACGGGACCGGCGCGGAGGGCGCGGGCCAGGCGCACCACACGCTGCGAGCCCGTCCCCCGCGCGGAGAAGACCCGGCCGCCGCACCGCGGGCAGACCGACGGCGGGGGAAACGTGTCGTGGCAGTAGCGGCAGCGCAGGCTCTGCTCCCGGGCGTCGTACGTCAGCGGGACCTCGCACCGGGGGCAGTGCGGTGAATACCCGCAGTCGGCGCATACCAGCAGACTGGCGTACCCTTTGCGGTGAGCGAACAGCAGCGCGCGGCCGCCTTCCTTGAGCACACGCTCCAGCGCGGCGACCAGCGGCGGGCTCAATACCTCCGCCTCCGGATCCTGGTCCCGGCGGCGGAGGTCCACGATCACCACGCGGGGGCCACCGTCGGCCGCCCCCGGGCGCAAGATCTCGACACCGGGGCGGACGGTCAGCGCGTAGGACTCCGTCGAAAGCACGTCGTCCGCCAGAAGCCGTGTCGCCCCCGACGCCTCGGCGCGCTGCCGCGCGATGTCGCGCACGTGGAAGCGGGGGACGCGCTGCTCCCGGTGCCCGACGTCGTTTTCTTCGTCCACGAGCACCAGACCCAGCCGATCGAGCGGGGCGAAGACCGCGGCGCGCGTCCCGGCGACGACCGCTGTGCCGCCGCGCCGCACCGCCAGCCAGCGGGCCAGCCGTTCGGCATCGGGGAGGTCCGCGTGCAGCACGGTGACATCCACTCCCAACACGTCGCGCACCCGCCCCGCAAACCGTTCCACCGCCGCCACGGAGGCGAAGAGCGCCAGGACCTGCCGCCCGCGGCGGATCGTATCACTGACGGCCGCGACATAGGTCCCCTGCCGCTCCCCGCCCAGCAGCAGGACGTCCCGCCGGCCGTTTGGCAAAGGCGACCACAACGCCGGATGCACGCGAAGGCGCACCCGCCGCGAGGACGCCGGCGGGCGTCGTTCCGCAGGCGGGAGGACGACGCTCAGGCGCGCCGATCCCTCCGCCAGCCACCGGGAGAGCAGCGCGGCCGCGCCGGGCCCGATCGCCCGGTGCAGACTCTCGACATCGGCGCCGCGGGATTCCAGCGACCGCGTCCGCCGGGACACGGTGAGGTCGGGGATAAGTGATACGGTGAGGCGCACGTGCTTCATCAGGCCGGGAGGCAGCATCGCCGCGATCGCCTCCCCGATCGAGCAGAGGTAGTAGTCCGCCATCCAGCGGGCGAGACCCAGCAAAGCGTCGGGGAGGGGCGGGACGTCGCCCAGGGCCGCGATCACCGGCCGCAGCGGACGACCACCGGCCGCGGCGAGGCCGAGGACATACCCGACGGTGAGGCGTGTCCGCAGCGGCACCAGCACCGCGGTGCCCGGCGCCAGCGGTGCAGAGGCGGCGTAGGTCAGGGCGGCGTCGCCGACGGCCAGCGGCGCATCCACCGCCACGAGCAGGGGAACGGTCACGTGCGCCGGCAGACGGTTCAGGAGGGCCCGGTGAGCAGGCGCAGCGCCTCGCGCAGGATCGTCTCCGGTTCAGACATCCGGCCCATCCCCTCGCGCCCGGAGGCCAGCCGGCCGTACTCCGGCCCGACGATGTGCGCGCCGCGGCTGCGCAGCGTCTCCAGGTGCTCATCCACCGTGGGGTGGGTGTACATCAGATCGCTCATCGCCGGCGCGATCAACAGCGGCGCGCGGGTTGCCAGCGCGGTGGCGGTCACCAGGTCGTCGGCGAGCCCCAGCGCCAGTTTGGCCAGCGTGTGCGCGGTGGCCGGGGCGATGATGAAGAGGTCGGCGCGTGCGCCCAGCGCCACGTGCGGTTCCTCCCAAGGATTCTCCGTGCCCCACATGTCGGTGAGGACGGGGTGCTGGGAGAGGGCGCGGAAGGTCAGCGGGCCGACGAACTGCGTGGCGGCGGCGGTCATCAGCACGTGCACCTCCGCGCCTTCCTTCCGCAGGCCGCTGACGACGTACCCGACCTTATAGGCGGCGATGCCGCCGGTGACGCCGACGAGTACCACCTTGCCCCCGAGCCTCATCGCGTCTCCTCCCGGCTCACCGCCGCTCCTCGCCTGATCCCGTCGTGCCCACCGCGCGGTCCGGACGCTGCAGGCGTTCCGCGAGCAGCGCCATCACGTCGACGATATCCTCCGCCGACCAGAAGCCGCTGTCCAGTACCAGGTGATACGTGGACAGGTCGTTGATGTCGATCCCGTAGAGGGTGCGGTAGCGCTGCCACTCGCTGGCCTCCCGCTCCCGGAGGTCGCGCTCGGCCGCCTCCACCAGAATCCGCTCCCGCTCCGCCACCCGCGCGGCGCGGATGGGCAGTTCCGCCCGCAGCCACACCTTCAGGTCCGCGTCCACCATCCACCCGGCCAGCCGGCTCTCCACGACGCACGATCCGGCGCGGCTCAACTCGGCCTGCATCCGGTCCACCGCGCGATCCAGGTCAGGGTCCTGCTCCGCCAGGCGGTTCAATTCCAGGACGGACAGACCGCGGCGCTGCGCCATCTCCCGGAAAGCCTCGCCCGCGGAGAAGTAGCGGTACCCCAGCCGCGCCGCCAGCGCGCGCGCCACAGTGCTCTTGCCCACCCCGATCGGACCGGCGACGGCGATGATCACGGGAGCACCGGCACCACCGGTCCTGGGTGCCGGGGTGGACGGCTCACTCCGCCGGCTCCTCCTCCGGCTCGCGCGCCAGAAACCGGTGCGCCACCGTTTCCGGCTGGACCGCGGAGAGCACCACGTGGCCGCTGTCCGTGATCACCACCGCGCGCGTGCGCCGCCCGTAGGTGGCGTCGATGAGCACCCCCCGATCCCGCGCCTCCTGGATAATCCGCTTCACCGGCGCGGAATCGGGCGCCACGATGGCGATGACGCGGTTGGCGGCGACGATGTTGCCGAACCCGATGTTGATCAGCCGCAGTTCCATGCGGTCCTCGGGCGTCTGGCGTCGGCGCGCCTACTCGACGTTCTGGACCTGCTCACGGAGGCTTTCCAGTTCACTCTTGATCGCAATCACCGCGCGGGAAATCTCCAGGTCGTTGGCCTTGGCGCCGACGGTGTTGGTCTCGCGCCCCATCTCCTGGAGGAGGAATTCGAGCTTCCGTCCGACCGCGCCTTCCCCCGTCATCGTCTCCCGGAACTGGCTGAGGTGGCTGCCCAGTCGCGTCAGTTCCTCTGTGATGTCGCTGCGCTCGGCGAACAGTGCCAGTTCCGCGGCCAGGCGAGCCTCGTCCAGGGGCACCTCGCCCAGTAGTTCGGCCAGGCGCTGGCGCAGCCGGACCGTGTATTCCCCCACCACCTGCTGCGACCGCTCCAGCACCTGCCCCTGCAGCGCCTCCACCCGGTCGAGCCGCTCCCGTGTGTCTGCGGCCAGCCGCCCACCCTCCTCGGTGCGCATCCGCAGCAGACCATCCAGCGCTGCGCCGACGACCTTCTCCAGGTCGGCCCACAGCGTCTCGGCGTCCTCGCGCGTCTCCTCCAGGCGGACAACCTCGGGGAAGGCCAGTACGTGCTGCAGGGTGACCTCGCCGCGCAGCCGCAGGGCGCGTTTCAACTGCCGCGTCGCCGCCTGGTACTCCCGGGCCAGCGCCAGATCGGCGCGCACCGCGCGGGAGCGACCGCCCTGATTCTCCCGCGACACCGTCACCTCCACCCGTCCCCGCTGGATGCCCCGCTGCACGAGCGCGCGGACGCGATCCTCCAGCGGCGCCAGGTCGCGGGGCAGCCGCACCAGGACCTCCGTGAACCGGTGGTTCAGGGACCGCAGCTCCACGTTGATCCGCCCCCAGGCGGTGTCCGCGGCCGCCGTCCCAAATCCGGTCATTGAGCGCATTCCACGCACCTCCCGCACTCTGGTTCGGTTCGCCCTCATCCTCTCCTGCACGACATGGCGGCGCCGGCCTTGCCCGGCGCGACGGCGGGCGTTAACGTGACCATCGGATGGAGAAACTCATTCCCCCGGCCTTCGACAGTCTGGTGCTTGCCGCCGTGGCGCAGGAGATCCAGCAGAACCTCCTGGACGACCGCATCACCGGCCTCGTCCAGCCCGACGCGTACACGGTCGGCCTGCGCCTGCGCACGCGGCGCGGCACGATGGGTCTGCTCTGCTCCATCCACCCGCGGTGGGCCCGCTGCGTCATCGCGCCGCTCCCGGAGGGCCGCGCCGTCCATCCGTTCGCGGTCCAGCTGCGCGCGCGCCTGGACGGCGGGAGGCTGCACGCTGCCGGAGTGGACCCATTTGAACGCGTCCTCACCCTGACCTGCGAGACGCTCGAAGGTGACGTGCATCTCGTGGTGGAGGTGATGGGCCGCCACTCCAACTTGCTCCTTGTCGACGGGGACCGTGTGGCCGGCGCCTTCAAGACGGTCACCCCGGCGATGAGCCGCGTGCGGCCGATCGCGGTCGGCCAGCGCTACACCCGCCCGCCGCGCACCCGGCCCACGCCATCGGAAGTGGACGCGGCATCGCTGGCCTCCTGGCTGGCGGAGGGCCGGCCGGTCGGCGAGATGCTGGTAGCGCGGCTCCTCGGCGTCAGCCCGCCGGTGGCCGCGCATCTGGCGCTGCGCGCCGGACTGGATCCGGAACAGCCCGCGCCGCCGCAGGCCGCTGACGCCCTGCTCGCCGCAGTACGTGACCTGGCGGCGCTGGTCGCCGGCGGCGCATTCACCCCCGTCTGGTATGCGGATCAGGATGGCCGGCCCGCGGCCTACGCGGCGATCCCGCTGCTGACCTACCGCGGATTGACGGAGCGGGCCGCCGCGTCCATGAGCGAGGCCACAGTCCGGGTGATCGAGACGGCGGCGCGGGAGGCGGCGCTGGCCGAACAGCGCCAGGCGCTGCTGGCGCGCATCACCGACGGGATCCGCCGGGCAGAACGCGCGGCGGCCGAGGTTGAGCAGCATCTCGCCGCCGCGGCGGAGGCCGGCCGCTGGCGCCGCTGCGGTGAACTCCTCCTGGCCTACGGATCGAGCGTGACGCCGGGCGCAGCCGAGATCACCGTGCCGGACTTTGACGGCACGCCGATCACCATTCCTCTTGATCCCCACCGCTCCGCGGTCGTCAATGCGCAGGCGTACTTTCGCCGCCATGCCAAAGCCGCCGCGTCGCGCCGCGCGCTTCCAGAGCGCCTGGAAACCCTGCGCCAGGAACACGCCTACCTGGACCAGATGCGCGTGCTCGCCGCGCAGGCCGCCATCCAGGAGGAACTGCGGATGCTGAAGCACGAACTTGGGGAGGCCGGCGTCCTGCGGCGGCGGCGGCGCACCGATCGCCGCGCGCGGCCGGCGGCCGCGCCGGCGCCGCGAATCTTCACAACCGCAACCGGGCTGCGGATTGTGGTTGGACGGACCAGCCGGGAGAACGACCATGTCACCTTCACGCTGGCCGCGCCGGACGACCTGTGGCTGCACGCCCGCGGCATGCCGGGCGCGCACGTGATTCTCAAGACCGACGGGCGAACCCCCAGCCCCGCCGACGTGGAGACGGCCGCCGCCGTGGCCGCCTACTTTAGCCAGGGCCGGGGCGCCGCCAGCGTCCCGGTGGACGTCACCGCGCGGCGCCACGTCCGCAAGCCGAAGGGAGCGAGACCGGGCATGGTGGTCTACCGGGAGGAGCGCACGCTGATGGTGACCCCGCGCTTGCCGGACGCCGCCGCGAACGGCGAGAGGCCGCGGAAAGGGTCCCGCGCGTGGGACCGATAGCGGTCGTCGGCGGCACCGGCCATCTGGGCTTCGGCCTGGCCGCGCGCTGGGCGCGGGCGGGGCGGCGGGTGATCATCGGCTCGCGCCAGGCGGCGAAGGCGGAGGAGGCGGCGCAGCAGGCGCGGGCGCTGGCCGGGGAGGGCAACATCAGCGGCGCCGCCAACGCCGACGCGGCCGCCGCCGCGGAGATCGTGGTGCTCACCATCCCCTTTGCCGCCCAGGCGGCAATTCTGGAAGATCTCCGACGCGCAGTGGACGGCAAGATCGTGGTGGACACGACAGTGCCGCTGCGGCAGTACGCTCCCCCGCACCTGGAATCGATTCCCGCCGGATCCGCGGCCGCCCAGGCGCAGGCGCTGCTGCCCGAGGCGCGGGTCGTCGCGGCATTCCACACCGTCTCGCAGACCCTGGTGCGGCGTGTCACCGAGCCGCTGGAGGGCGACGTCCTCGTCTGCGGCGACAATCCCGCGGCGAAGGCCGCGGTGGTCGACCTGGCGGCGGCGCTGGGGATGCGGGCGCTGGATGCCGGCGGTCTGGAACAGGCGGTCACGCTGGAGCGCCTGGCCGCGCTGGTCATCGGGCTGAACCAGCGCTACCGGCGCAAGGCCATCGGCGTGCGGTTCACCGGGATATGAGCGCGGCATCCGTTACGATCCCCCGCTGGCACAAGCTGCTCGCCCCCTGGGCAGGCTCGATCTGCTCGCCGCAGCGCGGGATCTCACGATTCCGCCGCCGGACATCCCGCGGCCGGCGACGTCCGAGGACCTGCCGGGCCTCGCGGCCGTCATGGACCCCTACCGCGCGGAGATCTGGGACTTCCGCGGCGACGGTCCGCTCCTGGAGGCGTTCCAGCAGCGGCTGCGGGCGGGCGACCTCTGCCTGATCGGTCAACTCCGCGGGACGATCGCTTACATGGGGTGGACGCGGTTCGACGAGGCGCTGCTGCAGCGAGTGGGCATTCACGTCACGCTGCGCGAGGGTGAGGCGTACGGCTACGGCGTGTTCGCGCTGCCCGCCTTTCGCGGCCAGGGCCTGTCTACCACGGTCGGCGCCGCGCGTCTCCGCTGGCTGCGCGCGCATGGAGTGCGCCGCTTCTACGGCTGGGTCAGTGCGGACAACACCGCGATCCACAAGGTTCAGGCCCGGCTGGGATACCGCACCGTGGCCAGCGTGCGGCAGATCTACTGGCGGGTCCGGCGGCGGCTAGTCCTGGTCAATCAGGTCCTCTACGACCCGACCGATTCGCTGGCGGAGTGGTGCGCGCCCGGACGGATCACCTTCCGCGGGGGGATCACGGTCTTCCGCCGCGGCCCCGTGCGGTAGCCTGCCGGCAGCGCCGGCTCGACCTCAGACGATCAAGTCTTCGTCGTTGATGCGGATGCCGCGGGCTTCCACCGCGGCCAGCATCACCGCGCACAACCGCTTCGCCGCCGCGGACCGTTCATCGACAGTCGCCGGCTTCATCCCCGCGGCCCGCTCCCCTAGCGCACGGAAGTCGGGCGGCTGATCCGGGCAGGCGAACGCCTCCGCGAAGAAGCGCTGGTTCGTGCGCACATAGCGGCGGGAGAGCAGGAGCAGCAGCATCGCCGCCCGCTCGGCGATGGCGAACGCGCCGACCGCCACCATGCGCTCGTCGCCGTCATCGCGGGCGTTGCGCAGCCGCCCCCGCGCGTCCACAAGGCGGATCGCGCCCTCGCGCACCGCGGCGGTGAAGTCCGCGGCGTCACTCTCGGCGACCACCGCGTCGAGCCGCGCCAGCCAGCCCCGCCGTTCGAAGAGGACCAGCCGGTTGCGGAACTGGTCCGCCTCCACCGGCCAGCGCCAGCGCAGGCGCCGGGCGTTGGCCAGCATGAGCCGCTCCTTTCGGTAGTTGACCTCGATCACCAGGTCACGATACAGGTAGTACTTCGACCGGGCCCTGACCCAGGGGCGCACGACGACGAGAAGTTCCAGGTCGGAGTGGGGTCGGTCCAGGTTCTTCGCCGTGGAGCCGATCACAAAGATGACCAGCACCCCCCACCGGTACTTCCGGAGGATGCGTTCGGCGAGTTGATGGGCGATGGCGACGCGTTCCTCGTGGGTCATCCCCGGGCCTGATCCCGCCCCCCGCGGAGGCGATCCAGCGCCACCGCCATGTCTTCCGGCAGCGGCGCCTCCACCTCTACCGATGTACCCGTGTGGGGATGCGCGAAGACCAGGCGGTAGGCGTGCAGCGCCTGGCGCGTCATCCCCCACGTTTCGCGCCGCCGGCCGTAGACTGGATCGCCGACCACGGGATGCCCGAGGTGCGCGAAGTGCACCCGGATCTGGTGGGTGCGCCCGGTCAGCAGCGCCGCCTCCACGAACGCCGCCGCCGCGAACTGCTCGCGCACCCAGTAGCGCGTCGCGGCCGTCCGCCCCGACGGCACCACCGCCATCTGCCTGCGGTGGCGCGGATGACGCGCGATCGGGGCGTCGATGGTGCCTTCCGCTGGGGTCACGCGGCCGTGCACCAGCGCGAGATACCGGCGCGTCACGGCGCGGGCCTTGATCGCCGCCTGCAGAGCGCGCAGCGTCTCGTCGTTCTTGGCGACGCCCAGCAGCCCGGAGGTGTCTTTGTCCAGGC
>CAYHPT010000007.1:0-12680 GCA_964358435.1 uncultured bacterium
AAGGCGCCCGCGGCCTGCCGCGCCCGCTGCAGACAGGTCTGCATGATGGCGAACTCGTCATCCTGCATCCGGGTGAGCAGGTTCTGGCCGGCGTTGTAGAAGAGGCGCCGCCCCTGCACGCCGCCGATGCGCGGGTCGTCCAGCGCGGCGACCAGGCGCTGCAGGTAGTCCGGCGCCACACGCGCGTCGGCATCAAACACCGCCAGCAGGTCGCCCCGGGCGCGCTGCGTCCCGACGTTGAGGGCCGCCGCCTTTCCCCGCCCGCCCACGGGGCTGCGCACCACCCGCACCCCCAGTTCACGCGTCAGCCGCCGCAGAATCCGCGGCGTCCCGTCGGTCGAGCCGTCGTCGATGACGAGGACTTCAAAGCGGCGGCGGCCGCCGGCATGATAGTCCAGCCCGGCCAGGCTGCGCAGCGTCCCTTCGATGACGCGCTCCTCGTCCTTCGCCGGGATGAGCACCGAGACGAAGGGGCGGGCCTCCCGGGCGGGGGGCGAGACCGGGCGCCGGCGCACGCTGAGCAGCATCATCGTGCCCATATAGACGCTGAGGGCGATGAAGAGGATCTGCAGCCAGCGCACGCTGATCAGGAAGGTGTGGAACATGAACCGGCCCACATACTCCAGGCTGTGCACGACCAGCACCGCCCAGAGGACGGTGATCAGCAGCAGGACAAGGTGACTCGTTGTTCGGGGATGCATCGCCGGTCGCGTCCCTTCTACCCGCCGACCCGTGAAGCGAGCAGCCGCTCCAGCGAGTCCGTGTAAGGCGGGGTCGCCACCCCCGCGTCCGTGACGATGGCGGTGATCAGGTGGTGCGGCGTGATGTCAAACGCCGGATTGCGCACCCGGATGCCCTCCGCGGCGATCAGCCGGTCGCCCCAACGGGTGATCTCCTCGGCGGACCGCTCCTCCACCGGGATGGCGGCCCCGTCGGGCGTGCGTGGATCGATGGACGAGAGCGGCGCGGCCACCAGGAAGGGAATCTCGTGCGCCCGCGCCAGCACGGCCAGGGTGTACGTGCCGATCTTGTTCGCCACGTCCCCGTTGGCGGCCACACGGTCGGCGCCGACGATGACGCGGTCGATCTCGCCGTGAGCCATCAGGCTCCCCGCGGCGTTGTCGGTAATCAGCGTGGCGGGGATTCGATCTCGCCGCAGTTCCCACGTGGTCAACCGCGCGCCCTGCAGGACGGGGCGTGTTTCGCAAACGATCACCTCGATGCCTCTGCCCAGTTCGCGCGCGCGGCGCAGGATACCGTAGGCGGTGCCCCCCTCCACCGTGGCCAGGCTGCCCGTGTTGCAGTAGGTGAGGATACGTTCGCCCGGGCGGATGAGCGCCGCCCCGTGCTCGGAGATGGCGCGGTTGGAGCGGACGTCCGCGGCGGCGATCGCTTCGGCCTCCCGCAGCAGCACGCCCGCCAGCGGTCCGCCGGCCCCGCCCCGCTCTGCGGCCGCCAGCATCCGCTCCAGCGCCCAGCGCAGGTTCACCGCGGTGGGCCGTGTCGCCACCAACCCTTCGGCGGCGCGGCGCAACGCGGTCGGTGCCGCGTCCGGTGTTTCGTCCTGGACCGCCAGCGCCAGCGCGTAGGCCGCCGCCGCGCCGATCGCCGGCGCCCCGCGGACCTGCAGACGCCTGATCGCGTCGGCGACTTCCTCCCAGGTGCGGCAGGTGCGGACGGCGGTCTCGCCGGGCAGGCGGGTCTGGTCCAGCAGCCGGACCGTCCCCGCCTCCCACCAGACCGTTCTCATCGGCTCTCCCCGGCTCTCCTCAGCATGACTCCGGCAGGCTGTCCTTAGCATGACTCCGGCGCGGCGCAGCGCGTCCGGGCAGGCTACGGCCTGCCCCGTGCGGGAGGGGCGGGGGGTGCTGTGGGGCGGTCGACCGTTACTCGATCGGGAAGAGGGCCGCGCGTTCGGGCGGGCTCAACTCCGCCGTGATCGCGACGTTGCTGGGCGTGAAGAGGAACATCTCCTCGCCCACGCGCTGCAGGTGTCCGTCCAGCGCGTACGTGCCGCCGCTGAGAAAATCGACGATGCGCCGCGCCAGGTTCTGCTCAACCCCCTGCAGGTTGACGAACACCGGCCGGCGGGCCTTGACGAAATCCGCCCCCCGCCGCGCGTCCTCCAGCGACCGCGGTTCGATCACAATGATCTCCCACTGCCGCTGGGCGTGCAGGCTGAACACCGGCGACCGCCGGGACGGCACCGCGCCGTCCGCGCCCTCTGTCCCGTCCTCGTCAACCTCCTCGGCGAAGCCGAGGAAGGTCATGAACTTCTCCATCGCACCCACGGGTCACCCCTCCTGCTCTCCCTCCCTCCCTGGTAGAGTGCTCTCCCGAGTCCTGGGTCAGATCGAGGGCTGGGCCCGCTCCCCGAAGATCGCCCGGCCCACCCGGATCAGGGTGGCCCCCTCCTCGATCGCGACCTCAAAGTCGTCCGTCATGCCCATCGACAATTCGTCCGCGGCGGGCCACTCGGCCAGCAGCGCGTCGCGCAGTTCGCGCAGCCAGCGGAAGACCGGCCGGACTTCCTCCGGGTTCATCACCAGCGGCGCGATCGTCATCAGCCCGCGCAGACGGACCGCCGGCAGCGTCGCGACGTGCCGCGCCGCCTCCGGCACTGCGTCCGGTGCAAACCCGTGCTTCTGCGGTTCGGCGGCGACGTTCACCTGCAGCAACACCGGGACCTGTTGTCCCGCGGCTTCCGCCCGCCGCGCGATCTCGTCCGCCAGCGGCAGCGAGTCCACCGAGTGGATCAGCGCGAAGGCCTCGACGGCGCGGCGGACCTTGTTCCGCTGGAGATACCCCACCAGGTGCCAGCGGGGCCCGGGGCCCAGGGCGGCGATCTTGGGCAGCGCCTCCTGGATGCGGTTCTCGCCGAAGTCCAGGACACCCAGGGCCATGGCCTCCCGGATGCGCTCCGGAGCAACGCCTTTCGTCACGGCGACGAGACGCACCGCCTCCGCCGGCCGACCGGCGCGCTGCGTGGCCGCCCGCATCCGCTCCCACACCGCGGCCAGGCGCTGCGCCAGGTCGTCCGAAGGCCACTGCAACGTATTCTACGGGGCGAAAGGGAATCCTGGCCCTAGGCCAGACCGATCATGGCTCCCATCCGGCCGGTCACCCCGTCCCGCCGGTAGGAGAAGAAGAGATCGACCTCGCAGGCGGTGCAGAGCCCGCTGGTCCAGATCTGCTCGGCGGGCACGCCCACCTCCATTAGGATGAAGTGGTTCGCCGCAGCCAGATCCAGCCACCAATGGCCCGGTCGTCCGGGCCGCAGCGCGCGCGGCGTCCACGGCCACGATTGGAACGCCTCGGCCACCGGCGTGTCTACTTCGTAGTGACAAGGACCGATGGCCGGTCCGAGCGCGACACGCAGGTCTGCGGGATCGGTCGCGAAGGCGCGCGTCATCGCTTCCACCGCAGCGGCGGCGACACCCGCCGCCGTGCCGCGCCACCCCGCGTGCACCGCGCCGACCACACCCCGCGGGGGATCCCACAAGAGGATAGGGACGCAGTCCGCGGTGTGGATCGCCAGCGTCACACCGGACTCTGCGGTCAGCAAGGCGTCCGCGCCGTCGATCTTCATACCACCCTGCGCCCGCCCCACCACGGCGACCGTCCGGCCATGCACCTGCGCAGCCTCGACGTGCCAGGCCGGATCGCACCCCAGCGCCTCCAGCGCGCGCCGCCGGTTGGCCGCCACCCGCTCGGGGTGGTCGCCGACGCCGCGGCCCAGGTTGAGCGTGGCGAAGGGCGCAGGGCTTTCGCCGCCCTGCCGCGTGGTGAATCCATGGAGGATGCCGTTCGCCGCCAGCGTGGGGGCGCGCAGCAGCGGCACGCCGTTGGGCGCGGTGACGATTTGGTGACCGAAGGGCGCCGAAACCTCAGACGACACGTTCCCGCACGGCGGCACTGAAGTAGTCCATCGCCGCCACAATAATGGTGATCCCCCACACTGCGGTGGCCGCCTGCTTCCACTGTAAGAGGTTGATGAACTGGATGAGCAGGAAGCCCACCCCGCCGCCGCCGACCATGCCGATCACGGTGGACATGCGCACGTTGATGTCCCAGCGGTAGATCGTGAAGGCGATGAAGGGCGGTACAATCTGCGGCACGACGGCGTAGCGGATGACCTGGAGCGGGTTGGCGCCGGTAGCGGTGATGGCCTCGATGGGCCCAGGGTCGATGGATTCGATCTGCTCCGAGTAGAGCTTGGCCAGCGAGGCCACGGAATGCAGGGCGAGGGCCAGGACGCCCGCGAACGGCCCGATCCCCACCCACACGGCGAAGACCGTGGCCATGATCAGGGGCTCGATGGAGCGCGTGATGTTCAGGATGGTGCGCACCACGTAGTAGATGGCCGTCCCCAGGCTGCTCCGGGCCATCAGGTTCTTCGCGCCGAGGAAGCTGACGGGAATGGCGAAGACAAGGGCAATCGTCGTCCCCATCAGGGCCAGGAAGACCGTCTCCACGAGGCGGCCGAAGACCAGGCCGGCGGCGACACTCGGTCGCAGCAGTCGGCCCTCCAGCGTCACCTCCGCCGTGACGCGGTGGTGCGTGCCGATCATATCCGGCACCGGCAGGGTCAGGGCGAAGCGCCCGTTGGCGTCGGTCCGAAACTCCGCGCCCTGCGCGGACGCCCCCGACTGATCGGTCCAGATAAGCCGGCCCGGCCGGTTCGGCGTAAAGCCCTCCCCCCGGATCTCCAGCGGCTGACCCTGCTGCGCAACCGGTGCTGAGAGGACTACCAGGGGGCCGGTCGCCGGTGCCGCGGGCAGGGCCGGGGCGCCCTCAGCCGAATAACTGAACGGTGCGCTGACCGTCTGAGTCCGCGGGACCCACGTCAGGACATCCGGCCGAACCAGATCGCGCACCAGCGGCCGGACCAGGTGCGCGCTCGTCACCAGCTGGCCCAAGTCGATCTGCGTGACCCTCCATCCGTAGGCGTACACCAGCGCCAGCCCGAGAACCAGGAGCGCCAGTGTCCAGGATCGTGTCTGTGGCCGGGGGATGGCGGGAGGCAGCGGGCGGGTGACGGTTTCGTGCGCCATGTCAGGCGATCTCCACCTCGACGGCTTCCTCGCCGTAGATCTCCTTAAAGCGGGCCTCGTCGATGTCCTGCGGATAACCGGTGAAGACGATGCGCCCCGCCTTCAGGGCGATGAGCCGCGTGCCGTAGCGCCGCGCCAGGCTGAGGAAGTGCAGGGCGCAGAGCACCGTGATCCCGTCGTTCTTGTTCATCTCCTCAATGTACTTCAGCACCGAATGGGCGGTCGCCGGATCCAGGCTGGCCACCGGCTCGTCGGCCAGGATGACCCGCGGCTCCTGCATCAGGGCGCGAGCGATGCCCACCCGCTGCTGCTGGCCCCCGCTGAGTTGGTCGGCCCGGGTCGACGCCTTCTCTGGGATGCCCACGCGCCCCAGGTTCTGCATGGCCTGCTCCTTGAGGTCGCGGGGGAAGTAGTTGGTCAGCGCCCAGGTGGGCGGCACGTAGCCCAGTCGGCCGGAGAGAACGTTGGTCAGGACGGAGGAGCGCTTCACCAGGTTGAACTGCTGGAAGATCATGCCGATCTGGCGGCGCAGCGCCCGCAACTCGTCGGGCTTCAGCGCGGTGACCTCGACGTCATCGACGTAGATCTTGCCGGAGGTGGGTTCGATGAGCCGGTTGATGCAGCGCATCAACGTGGACTTGCCCGATCCGGAGAGACCGATGATGACCGTGAAGTCCCCGGGGTTGACAACGAAACTCACGTCGTCCAGAGCCTTCGTGCCGTCCGCGTAGACCTTGCCCAGGTGCTCGACGCGAACCGATGCACCGTTCATCGCAGCCCTCCGACGCATTTCGGGGAGGGGATGAGGGCTCCCCTCCCCGTCACCACTGCCGCGCCGCGCGCGAGGCTAGCGGACGATCTTCGTCAGGTCAATGCCGAGCAGCTTGACCGCGTCCCTGATCGGATTGAAGAAAGCGTCCAGGCTCGAGACCTGCCGCGGATCAACCTTGTACTTCTTGATCAAGGCGTCGTAGTCCGCGTACCCCTCGTGCTGGTACAGGGCGAAGACCGCCTCCTTGCCCGGAGCCGTTTCGGCGATACGGAACAGGGCCTTTACAATCTTCTGCTTGACCTCGGCGGGCAGCTCCTTGCGGAAGCTAACGGTGTCGTTCGGGATGTACCCGATGACCGGCGGCTTCACATATTCCACCACCACGACCTTCTGCCTCACGTCTGGGAACTGACGCACGGCCCGCTCGCGCGCCTCCAATTCCGGCCGGCCTGTCAGGTCATCGCCGTAAGTCGCCCCGGCATCGACGCTACCCTGGTAGATCGCGATGACCACCTTGTCGTGACCTCCAGCCTGGACGACCTGGCTGAAGAACGTGTTCGGGTCGAAACCCTTCTTCTTGATATAGACCATTGGCCAGATATAACCGGATGTGGAGGCGGGGTCTACGACCGCAAACCGCTTGCCCCGCAAGTCCGCGAGGCTCTTCGCCCCCAGGTCCGCCCGCGCCATGATCTGCGACCCATAGTAAGGCAGGCTGGCCCGGACGCTGATTAGCCCCACTTCGGCGCCGCAGCGGGCGTTGCCCAAGACATACGCCGTGGGCGCGAACCAGGCGATATGGACCCGTCCTGCACACAGCGCCTCGATGGTGGCCGCATAGCTGGTAGGCACCGTGGCCTCGATGCTGTAGCCCGTCGCCACCTCCAGCATTCGCGCGACCGTCGAGCCAGTGGCGAGAACGCGCTGGGCATCCGACGATGGGACAAAAGCCATCACCAGCTTGGTCTGGCCAGCGCTCGGCCCCGGCTGCACCCCCAGTGTCGCCACCGTGAGCGCCAGAGCCGCGACGATCACCATCAGATGACGGAATCCCTTCACAGCGCCCCTCCTTTACTCAGGAAGTCTCCCGTAGACTCCTGCCCGGTCTCCTTCGGGATACGACAAACCATCTCCTCCGGGTTCCGGCCTCCCGCGTGCCGATCCCGGACAGGGCAGTGTCACACTTCTGCCTACAGTGTAGCAGGGACGCGGTGAGGGTCGTGGCCCTTCGCCGACTTACTCACGGGGACCCCTTTGGCCGCCACCCCCGCCGCGATCAAACCGACTCGCGGGCTAGTCCCTTACTAGCACTTCGCGTACCCGCACGACCGGCACGTGGCGCACCCGTTCTCATGAATGAGCGTGGAGCCGCAGTCCGGGCAGATGCCGACGAACTCCATGGGGAAACCGGCACCGGCGATCGGGTCAGGCGGGTCACCGTTGCGCTCGGCAAGCGCTACCGCAGGGTGCTCGAAGCTGAGCCGCTCCTGGCGGCTGCGGGCGAACGGGTCGGGGAGCGCGTCGGCGCGGGGGAACTCCTTGTCCGGCCGGAAGCGGTCCCCGTAGAGCGCCCGGCCCAGCCCCAGCGCCACCGCCTGGGCGATGGTCGTGACGCGCACCACCGTACCGTCGCTGCTGCGGTCCAGTGCCACCTCCTTGCTCTGCACCCGCCAGAGCTGCTCGATCACCTCGCGCGGGTCTACCCCGGCGCGCAGCGCCAGCGACGTGAGCCGGCCAATCGCCTCCGCCTCCACGTCGAAAGAGTGCACGAACACTTCGCACACCCCCATCTCGTCCTCGTTCACCACCACGTAGATCCGGCCGCGCGGTGTCTCGATGCGCTCGGTGCGGCCGCTCGTCACCTTCGGGCGTGGTCGTGGCGACGAACGGACGACCTCGGGCGCCGGGATGCCGGCAGACGTGGACGAGCCGGCAGCGGATACGGTGGCGGCAGCCCCGGCGACGGCGGACGCACCGACCGCGGTGCCGGATGCCCTGGCCTGCTCTTCGGTGATCAGAATGCCCTCGCGGCTGGACTCGCGATAGACCGTCATTCCCTTGCATCCGAGCTTCCACGCGAGGAAGTAGATGCGCTCCACCTCCTCCACCGGGACTTCGCGCGGCAGGTTCACTGTGCTACTGATGGAGTGGTCAATGTGCTTCTGAATCGTGGCCTGCATCTTCACCCGCATCTCCGGCTCGATCTGGTGCGCCGTGACGAAGAACTCCGGTAGCTCTTCCTCCCGCGTAATCCCGGCACGTTCCAGGTACTCCCGCGCCAGCGGGTGATAGACCTTGAAGAACTCCTGCGAGAGGGACTCGGAGCGGCGGATGTAGGAGAGATCAAAAATCGGCTCGATGCCGCTGGTCACTCCGGCCAGGGCCGCCCCGCTGCCCACCGGCGGCACCGTGAGCAAAGCGACGTTGCGCAGACCGTGGGCCTGGATGCGGTCCAGCACCGCGGGCGTCAGCGTCTGCATGAAGGGCGACTGGAAGTGCTGCAACGGGTCGTAGGCGGGGAAGGATCCCTTTTCCAGCGCCAGGTTCACGCTCTCGTCGTACACGACGTTCTTGATCTGTTCGAAGAGACGGTCGACGAACGATATCGCTTCCTCAGTGTCGTACTTGAGCCCGAGCTTGACGAGCATATCCCCCAGGCCCGTGAATCCCACGCCGATGCGGCGGGATTTCAAGCTTGCCTCACGCTGCTGAAGAAGCGG
Organism: uncultured bacterium; assembly: GCA_964358435.1. Taxonomy (GTDB): domain Bacteria; phylum Sysuimicrobiota; class Sysuimicrobiia; order Sysuimicrobiales; family Humicultoraceae; genus Humicultor. Next base: position 8,547 of record CAYHPT010000007.1, read on the forward strand.
GTGCCTGTCGGCATTATAGTCCAGAACATCATCGAGGAAGCGCGCAGCATAGCGGAGAGCGGGTTCCAGCGTGTCCCAGTTCACCCGAGCTTGCGGCGTGAACTCTCCCGTCACGAATCGAGCGAGCGATAGATTGCCCAGATCGCAATTTCCGTACGGTTCAAGGGGAATTTCCGAGCAAGGGTTGGTGGTGATTACTCCCATCCCCTTGTATTCACTGGTGGACCACCGCTTGACCGTGTCCCAGAAGATCACGCCAGGCTCAGCATGATCTCGCGCGCCTTTGATCAGCTCGTTCCACAACTCGCGCGCCCGGACAGTCCGCCGCATCTGTGCTCGCTCATTTTCGAACACTAAATCCCACGTCGCGTCCTCTTCTACCGCCCGCATGAAGGCGTCGGAGACGCGAACGCTGATGTTTGCGTAGCGCACCTTGTCCAGGTTGCGCTTGATCTTCACAAAGTCGAGCACGTCGGGGTGGTTGTCGGCAACGGTGATCATCAACGCCCCCCGGCGGCCGCTCTGGCCAATCGTCCCTGTGGTCAGAGACATAAGTTCCATAAACGACACCGCTCCGGTCGATGATCGTGCCGCGTTGTTCACCGGCGCGCCCCGTGGACGGAGGATGGAGATGTCACCACCGACACCGCCGCCGAATGAGTAGGTCCGCGCGGCTTCCCTGAGCCAATCAAAGATGGCTTCGATAGAGTCTTCGCGAAATGGCAAAACGTAGCAGTTGCTGAGTGTGACGCGCTTCGGATTCCCCGCGCCGTGCATGATCCGGCCGCCGGGGATGAAGCGGAAGTCGTCCAGCAGCCAGTAGAACTTCTCCTCCCACTCCGCCCGCTTCTCCGGCGCCTCCACCGACGCCAGTTCTCGGGCGATGCGGCGCCACATCTCGGGGGGTGTCTTCTCCAGTACGCGGCCGGCGGGATCGCGCAGCGCGTACTTGTCGTAAAACACGCGCGCGCGGAGGTCGTCGCCCTGGAAGTAGGCCAGCGTCTCCGGCGGTAGGTCGGTGGCGGTGGTGTGACGAGTAGAAAGAGCGGCCTCCATCGCGTTCACCCCCCTGGGCGGTCTTACTCCTGTTCGGGTGTGCCGTTGGGCAGCGGAATCAGTGGAACCTGCGCGCGTCCTGCGGCTTCACGGGCCTTGCGGGCCTTCAGCGTCTCGATCTCTTCGACCAGCGTGTCCACGTCTTCGAAGCGGCGGTGTTCCGAGGCGAAGCGGACATAGGCCACGTCATCGAGGTGGCGCAGCCGCTCCATTACCATCTCGCCGATCTCCAGGCTGGGGATCTCGCGCTCGCCGCGGTTGCGGATCTCACGCTCCACCTCTAGGACGAGCGCCTCCAGCGCGTCTACGGAAACGGGCCGTTTGCCTGCGGCCTTGACCAGCCCGGCGAGGACCTTCTCCCCGGTGAACGGCTCGCGCCGTCCGTCGCGCTTCACCACCATCAGCGGGACGTGGTCCACCCGCTCATACGTCGTGAAGCGACGCCCGCAGTGCAGGCACTCCCGCCGCCGCCGGATGGCCGCCCCGTCCTCCACCGGGCGAGAGTCCAGGACCTTGCTCTCCTCGTGCTCGCAGTACGGGCAGCGCATCGGGTGCTCGCGTGATCGAGGACTGCGTCGCGGACCGACAAGTGACGCAAGCCGGATTCTACACCCCAACATATTGGGGGTCAAGCCGGACGTTGGCCAAGATATTGTGGCTGAGAGCCTTAGGAATGGGGCTTGCGGCGCCTTAGCCGCCGGTTTGAAAGTTCGTGCCTAGCGTGGAAAAGTCGCGGGAGTGGGGTCCGTCGCCTACCCAACGACCAGTCGCTCTCGCCCGTAGACCCAGGCGCCCAGGGCGAGTGTCCCCGCGGTCAGGAGGAGCAGGCTGCCGACCGCCAGGACGATCTCCGGGAGGCCCACCGCGTCCAGCAGTAGGCCGCGGAGCAGGAAGGCCCCGTTTACTGCGGGCAGGGTATAGAGCCAGAGCTGCTGCCCCCACTCCGGCACGATCTGGGTCAAGAGGACGCTACTGACGGCCAGGAGGTAGACCGGGGTGAAGAGTTGTTGAGCCTCGCGGACGCTCCGGGCGGCCAGGCTGAGGAGGAGCTGCAGGGCGCTCAGAAAGGCCGCGAAGGCCAGCCCCACCCCCATCAGGGACACAACGGCGCCGCTGGAGAGGGAAGCCGGGGCGGCGGCGAGGGGTGCCAGCCGCAGGGAGAAGATTACAGTGCCCACCACGAGTCCCACCGACGTGGTAGCCAGCGTGAAGACCGTGGCGAACTTCCCCAGGACCAGCGCCAGCCGGTCCGGTGGGGTCAGGAGGAGCCCCGGAAGGGTCCCCCGCTCCCGCTCTCCCGCCCCCAGGTCGAGCGCGGCGTATTGCCCGCCCAGCAGCATCCACACCGTCATGAAGAAGGGGAGCACCACGGCCAGTTGTGCCCGTCCGGCGCTGTCGGCCGGCCGGACGCTGGCGTGCTCGACCTGGATGGGGAGCAGGCGCTCGGCGCTGATGCCGCGGCGGGAGAGCTGCGCCTCGACCTGCGCCAGGCTGTACCCGGCGACGGCCTGATCGACCTTTTGACGGGCCAGGAGCGACGCGATCGACCCCTCGTCGTACAGCACGCGCAGGCGCACCGGGCCCGCCGACCCCTCCCGGCTGGCCTCCAGCACCGCGTGCACGGTCCCCCGCTTCAACGCCGCCCGCGGATCTCGCACCGGCACGACCTCGATCCACCTCTGAGCCGTGGCGGTACGGAGGAACTCCCCGAGTTCGGATGCGCCCACGACCGCGACCCGCGCGGGAGCATCCCGCAGACGGGCCTCTTCCCGCAGCGCGAGGTAGGGCAGCCCGAGTGTCACCGCCGGCATGACCACAACCGGGAGGACTAGACCCAGCAGGAGGGTGCGGCGGTCGCGAACGGCCTCCAGCAGTTCCTTGCGAAAGACCGCCCATGCGGCGCGCATCACCGGATCGGTCTCCTATTGCTGCACCCGGACCGCCCAGAGCGGCACGGCGCTGACCGCGAAGATGGCGACCAGCACCAGGCCGATCAGGAGGCGCGTCCGGCTGAGCGGCGTCAGGTCGTCTAACGGACCGGGATGGCCGCGCGGATTGAACAGCAGAATCAGGATGGCCATGGGGATGTACCCCAGAGCCAATGCCACCGCCACCGCCAGGTACGAGATCACGCGGTGCCGCTCCGGCCCGAGCGCGGCCCGGACGGCGTGCCCGCCGTCCAGCATGCTGGCCGGCAGGAGGTTCAGACTCGTCACGAGGAGCCCGATCCAACCCGCCCAGTAGGTGGGGTGCCCCAGGATAATCGCGCCGTCCGGCGGGTGGAGCAGCAGCGCGGTCAGCCAGCGGACGAGGAGGGGGTCCGGGATGCTCACCAGCGGCCCCGCCAGGGCCTCCAGGACGAACGAGTGGCGGATCCCGTAGATCAACACAGGGATTGCCACCAGGAAGCCGGCCAGCGGGCCGGAAGCGCCCAGGTCCATCAGACCATTGCGGTCGGGCGCGGGTGAGCGCGTGACGATGACCGCACCCAGGGTCCCGATGGGCAGGGCGGTGGGGAGGGGCGGCAGGGGGATGAAGTACGGCAGGCTGGCCCGGATCCCGCGAATGACGGACGTCACCTTGTGGCCCATCTCGTGCGTGAGCAGGATCGCCATCAACGGGAGCGAGAACGCGAGCGCGCCGTCGACGGCGTTGCGCAAATAACCCTCCCGCACCAGGAAGGCCGCCTGCTGGTAGCCGGCCCAAAACGTGGTGCCCAGCGTGGCGATGAACAGCAGCAGGTTTAGTTGCCAGCGGGTGCGCAGCGGCGGCGGTTCGGGCAGCAGGACCACCAGGTCTTTGCCGCGGCGGCGGCGCAACGCCGGCAGCAGGCGCCACGGTGCCAGGCGCTGGCGCAGCGCAGCGAGGGCCGGCCGCACGTCCGGTGGCCGGCGGATGACGAACGCCGGCCGGTCGCCGTCAAACCAGATGTCTTCCACCGGGAAGGACGCGGCGACCAGACGGGTCAGCTCTTCGGTCTGCGCAATGAGTTCTTCAGGAGTAACGGTGCTCACGGGCGCATTCCAGCATAGTCGGCCCCGGAGCGATTGTCACCGGGGCGGGCTGTCGTCGTCTCTT
>CAYHPT010000008.1:0-12627 GCA_964358435.1 uncultured bacterium
GCGGCGCAGCGTCTGGAAACCCTCCTGGCCTTCAAACTACAGAGGCCTTACCGCGTGGTCGCCGCCCGCGTGGCCGGCCGTGACCCCGCCTCGTGGTTCGCCACCATCGTCGTGGACCGGGGCAGCGCCGACGGGGTGGTGCGCAACAGCGCGGTCGTCACCGCCGAGGGCGCGGTGGGCCGCGTGATGGAGACGACGCCGTTCACGGCACGGGTCCTGCTGCTCTCCGATCCGCGCAGCGCCGTCGGCGTGATCCTGCAGCACTCGCGCGAAATCGGCGTCGTCGAAGGCAACGGCCAGGGTGACCTGCAGATCAAATACCTCTCCCGCGCCAGCGCGGTACAGCGGGGAGACATCGTGATCACCTCCGGGCAGGGCGGCGTCTTCCCCCGCGGCATCGTGGTCGGGCGGCTGCAGACCCCCCACGCCGCGGCCGGCGGGGCGGTCTTCCGCGAGGGCACGGTGCGCGCGGCCGTGGACCTCGGCCGGCTGGAGGAAGTGCTGATCCTGCTGCCCGAAGGAGGTCCTCGCCACTAGATGGCCTTCGTGGTGGCCGGTCTCCTCATTCTCACCGAACTGGTGCACAGCGTCTGGCTGGTCCGCGTCCCGGTCTGGGGACAGATCGCCGACCCGGCGATCCCCCTCATCATCGCGCTCTCGTTCCGCCGCCCGGACTGGGGGCCGGTGGTCGGGTTCGGCGCCGGGCTGCTGCAGGACCTGCTCTTCGGGGGGAGCCTCGGCCTCTTTGCGCTTTCCAAACTTGTCGTGGGCTACGGGGCGGGGGTGCTGGGGCGGACCGTCCTGGTCGATCAGCCGCTGCTGCCCTGGATCGTCACCGCCCTGGCCACGGTGCTGCAGCAAGTCATTCTGGTCATCGTCCTGGGCGTGACCGATCTGCTGCCGGTTTCGTTCGGCGCGTTCGGCCGGCCGCTGCTGGCGCAGGTCGGGCTGAATCTGCTGGCGGTCTGGCCCGCCTTCGCCGTGACGCGCCTGCTGCTGCGGGCGCCGCGCGCGGCGCGCCCTCGGGAGAGGTTTCATGTCATCTGAGCCCGCGACCAGGCGACTGGCGGCCTTCGCGGTTGTCGTCGCGCTACTCTTTACGGTGCTGCTCGGCCGCCTGTGGCAGATGCAGGTGCTGCGGGGGAGCTACTACCTGCAGTTGTCCGAGGAGAACCGGCTGCGCGATCTCCGTCTCCCGGCGCCGCGCGGGATTCTCTACGACCGCAAGGGCCGGCCGCTCGTGAGCAACCGCGCCGCCTTCACCGTCTCCGTCCTGCCGATGGAACTGCGCGACGCGGAGCGGGTGCTCCCGCGCCTGGCGGCGATCCTGGACGTGCCGCTGGCGGAAATCCACCAGCGCCTCGAGCGCGCGCGCGGCCGCCCCTTCGAGCCGGTGCGGTTGCGGCGCGACGCCCCCAAGCGGGTCGTCGCCACAGTGGAAGAGAACCGCCTCGACCTCCCCGGGGTGATCATCGAGGTCGAGCCGGTGCGCCACTACCTTTACGGCTCACTCGCGGCGCACGCGCTGGGGTATCTGGGGGAGATCAACGCAGACGAACTCGCCAGTCCGCAGTGGCCGGGGTACCGGATGGGGGACCTCATCGGGAGGGCGGGCGTGGAGCGGATCTACGACCGCGACCTGCGCGGGCACGACGGGCGCCGGCGGGTGGAGGTCGATGCCCGCGGGCGGCCGCTGCGCGTCCTTGGGCGCGATCCGTCTCGTCCGGGCAAATCGCTGGTCTTGACGATTGACCTGGACATCCAGCAGGCCGCCGAAACCGCCCTGGGGGACAAGGTCGGAGCGGTCGTTGCGCTTGACCCGCGCAACGGCGAGGTCCTGGCCATCGCCAGCCACCCCGCGTTTGATCCCAACGTCTTCTCCGCCGGGATCTCCGCGGACGACTGGGCGCGGATCGCCGGGGACCGGAGTCTGCCGCTGCTGAATCGCGCCGCCGACAGCACCTACGAGCCGGGCTCCGTCTTCAAGGTGGTGACCGCGGCGGCCTCCCTGACGCGCGGCACCGCCACCCGGGCCACCCGCGTCAACTGCAACGGCATCTTCCGCCTGGGCTCGTGGGTCTTCCGCGACCTCAAGGCCCACGGCACGTTGGACTTCATCGAGGGCGTGGCCCAGTCGTGCAACGTCTTCTTCTGGCCCCTGGGCATGCGCACCGGCGGCGACGCGCTGGCGGAGATGGCGCGGGCGCTCGGCCTGGGGCAGCGCACCGGCATCGACCTGCCCTCGGAGAGCGCCGGCCTGATTCCCGACAGCGCCTGGAAGCAGCGCACGCAGGGGGAGCCGTGGTATCCCGGTGACAACGCCAACATGGCGATCGGTCAGGGATGGGTGAATGTCACGCCGCTGCAGATCGCCCGGATGATTGCCGCGGTCGGCAACGGCGGGACGCTCGTGCGGCCGCACCTGGTGCGGCAGGTGCTGGACCGGGACGGCGGTACTGCGGAGCGTGTGGCTGTTCCGCCCGCCGATCGCGTGGACTTCCGTCCGGATGTGCTGGCGACGCTGCAGGAGGCCCTGGCGGCGGCCGTCCAGCGCGGCACGGGCCGGGCGGTGGCGATTGAGGGGTTGAGCATCGCTGGCAAGACCGGCAGCGCGGAGAACCCCCGCGGCCAGCCGCACGCCTGGTTCGCGGCCTACGCTCCCACGGAGGAGCCGCGCGTCGCTCTGGCGGTGCTCGTGGAGCACGGGCGCCGCGGCGGGCTCGTGGCCGCGCCTATCGCGAAGGCCGTGCTGCAGGCCGCCTTCGGGATCACGCCGACGCCTGAAGCGCACGGAGGCCCACCGTGAGGCGGATGCTGCGCCACCTGGACTGGCTCCTGCTGGTGAGCACGGTGCTGCTCGTCGCCTTCGGCATGGTGGCCCTGGCGAGCGCCACCGTCTCCCTGGGCGGCCCGTGGAGCTACATCAAGACGCGCCTCTTCCACCTGGCGATCGCCCTGGGCGCGATGGTCGCGGTGGCCCTGGTGGACTACCGCCGCCTCGCCGGGGCCTACCGCTTTCTCTACGTGGGGAACCTGGCGCTGCTGCTGGCGGTCCTGGTCATCGGCGTGACGCGCCTCGGCGCGCAGCGGTGGATTCCGCTGGGGCCCTTCGGCGGCTTCCAGCCGTCGGAACTTGCCAAGATCGTCCTGATCATCACGCTGGCACGGTATCTGAGCGCCCAGAAGCCGCCGTCCACGCTGCCGGGGCTGGTCCCCTCGCTGCTGCACGTGGGCATCCCCATACTCCTGATCGTGCGGCAGCCCGACCTGGGCACCGCCATGGTCCTGGGGGCGATCCTGCTGGGCATGCTCTTCCTGGCGGGGGTGCGGCTCAACCTGCTCGCGGGCCTGGGCGGGCTGGCGCTGATGGGCGCCCCCTTCCTCTGGTCGGTCCTGCACGACTACCAGCGCCGGAGGCTGCTGGTCTTCCTCGACCCGGGGATCGACCCGCTGGGCGCGGGCTATGCGCTGAACCAGGCCAAGATCGCCGTGGGCTCGGGGCAGGTGTGGGGCAAGGGGTTGTTCGCCGGCACGCAGAACTTGCTACGCTTCATCCCCGAGCAGCACACCGACTTCATCTTTACGGTCATCGGGGAGGAACTGGGGTTCGTCGGCGGGGCGCTCCTGCTGCTGCTCTTCCTGCTCTGGATCTGGCGCGCCCTGCACATCGCCAACACCGCGGGGGACCGGCTGGGCCTGCTGATCGCCGGCGGGATCGTGGCGATGGTCGTCTTTCACGTGTTTGTGAACATTGGCATGACGGTGGGGTTGATGCCGATTGCGGGTATCCAGCTGCCGTTTATCAGCTACGGCGGAAGTTCGCTGCTGGCAACAGGCGTCGCCACCGGCCTGCTGCTGAACATCGGGATGCGGCGGCGGAAGATTCTGTTCTAGCCCCGGAGGGCGGCGGGTGAGCCGCGGGGCGGACATCATCGGGAGTGGACATGGCACGCGAGATCATTGCCAGCGTGGAACCGTACGAGACCCGTGTCGCCGTCGTGGAAGACGGCACCCTGGTCAACAGCTTCGTGGAACGGGGCGAGCCGCTCGCCGGCAACATCTACAAGGGGAAGGTCGTCAACGTCCTGCCGGGGATGGAGGCGGCCTTCGTGGACATCGGCCTGGACCGCAACGCCTTCCTCCACGTCACCGACATCCGCAGCCAGCGGCTGGTGGGGGAGGAAGTGGACGAGTCCTTCGGCAAAGGCGCCATCGCCGACCGCCTGCGCCCGGGTCAGGAGATCCTGGTGCAGGTGACCAAGGAGCCGATGGGCACGAAGGGCGCCCGGGTGACGACCTACATCGCTCTCCCCGCCCATTACCTCGTGCTCATGCCGACGGTGAACTACGTGGGGGTGAGCCGGCGCATCGAGGGGGACACCGAGCGGAAGCGCCTCCGCCAGATCGCGGACAGCATCAAGCCGGACAAGATGGGCGTGATCGTCCGCACGGCGGCGGAGGAGGTGGGGGAGCGAGAGCTGCGGGCGGACGTGGACTTCCTCCTCTCCGTCTGGAATCGCGTCACCGAGCGCGCCCGCAACGGCAAAGCCCCGGCGCTGATTTACCAGGACGTGCGCTTGATCCGCCGCGTCGTGCGGGACCTGCTGACGGAGGACGTGGAACGGTTTGTCATCGACTCGCCGGACGAGTATGGCCGGATCCTCGATTTGCTCTCCTCCTTCGCCCCGGCGTTGAAGTCGCGGGTCACCCTCTATAAGGGGGAGGAGCCGATCTTCGAGCACCTCGGCGTGGAGAAGGAACTGGACCGGGCGCTGCGACGCAAGGTCTGGCTCCGCTCCGGCGGCTACATCGTCATCGACCGCACGGAGGCGCTCACCGTCATCGACGTCAACACGGGAAAGTACGTCGGCAAGACCGACCTGGCCAGCACGATCTTCAAGACCAACCTGGAGGCGGTCGACGAGATCGTGCGCCAGATCATCCTGCGCGACATCGGCGGCATCATCGTGGTGGACTTCATCGACATGGAGAACGAGCGGCACCGCAAGCAAGTGCTGCAGGCCCTCGGCGAGGCGGTGAAGGCCGACCGCGCCAAGATCCACATCATTGACCTGACCCAGTTGGGGCTGGTGGAGATCACCCGTAAGCGCGTCTACCAGGATCTTGAGCAGGTCATGCGCACGCCGTGCCCCTACTGCGAGGGGCGGGGGCGCGTGCTCAGCCCGGAGACGATGAGCCTGCGTGTGCGGCGGGAGGTGCGGCGCCTGGCGCGGACAAACCGGGCGCGGGCGCTGCTGGTCGAGGTCCATCCGCAGGTGCACGCGCTGCTCTTCCGCGACGGCGAGTCCTGGCTGCGGCAGCTGGAGGAGAACAACGGGAAACGCATCCTCATCCGCGGCCGGGAGGGGCTGCACCTGGAGCGGGTGAACGTCACCGCGGGCGCCGACGCCGCGGCGCTGGAGCGGGAGGAGGTCCTGGTCGGCGCGGGCAAGCGCACGCAGCTCTTCTGGCTGGACCGCGAGCCCGACGAGGCCGTGGACATCGCGGAGGAGGAAGAGGAGGGGTACGAGCACGCGGCCGCGGTGGCCAGGGAGCGCCAGACCGGCGGCATCATCGCGCGGCTACGGCAGTTGTTTGCCGCGCGGCGGACCTAGCGCGACGCTAGCCCGAAGGCGGCCCGGCGCCGGCCCGACCGCATCCAGCGTCTTGCTGAAGAAGTTGCGGGCCGCCGCGGTCAGCGCGATGTCCAGGTACGCCAGATCATTCTGGGAGCCGTAAGTGAGGTGAGGCGCGGGGCCCCCAGATCGATCGGTCCTAGTCATCCGTCAGGTGTTCGCGGAAGTAGGCTTCCCAGTCGGGCTGTGTCCCATCCACGTCCGTAAATCCATACTCTCGCGCCAGCTGACCGGTCGTGAAGGCCTGCCCGGACTTCGTCATGACGTGGGGATCGGCCGCGAGAGCTGCGACCGCCCGCCCAATGTAGAAAGGAGTCTCGGAGGCGGCAAAGTGCGGGTCTTTCGCGATCGCGTCTCGCCAGTTGGCCTCGCTGACGCCGAAATGGTCGAAGACCGCCTCGGAACGGAGGAATCCGGGCGTGAGCGCGATCGCCGCAATGTTGTGGGGTCGGAGGTCCGCAGCCTGGGCCAGGCCCAGCCGGATGACCGAGGCTTTCGCGAGATCGTAGAAGAGGTTGCCGCGATAGCCAGGAGCGATGCTGTCGGTGACCTCCAAGATGAGTCCCTGGCGGCGCGCGACCATGAGGGGAGCCAGGTGCGAGCTTGTGATCACGTGCGTGTGCACCCCAAGCTGCTGCATCAGGAGGCCCTTGGCAAGGGGGTGCTCCCAGAACGGTTTGCCCCACTCCGTGGGCGGATCGCCGCCCCAAATATCATTGACGAGGACGTCGAGCCGCCCGTTCTGCTCCTCGCTGATGCGGCTGGTTAGGGCCGCCACTTCGCGCTCCACGAGGTGATCAACCCGGACCGGAATAGCGATACCGCCGCGAGCGGCCATGAGCTCGGCGGTCTCCTCGATTGTCTCTGGGCGCCCCATCGGCGAGCGGGCAGCCCGCGTGCTGCGCCCGGTGACGTAGACCGTGGCTCCCGCCGCACCTAACTCAACGGCGATGGCCCGCCCGGCGCCGCGCGTGGCGCCGGCGACAACGGCCACTCTCCCGGCGAGTGGTTTCACGATCTTTTCCCTAAACGGCGTCACTGGTTCATTCATCGGCTGGCGAGGGCTAGGGGCTGGCTGGCGCAAGAAAGTTTCGCTCTCGCAGGCAGGCCCGTCCTTCCAGAAGGCGTCGCTGCGAGGGCCGCCTTCTTTGGTTTGACGCCCCGGCGAAGCGTTGGTAGACTAACCCCCTGGGTGCGTATAGGCCCGTGGAGGTTGACCGTGTACGCTGTCGTGGAAACAGGTGGGAGGCAGGTCCGGGTCAAGGAGGGCGACACTGTCCGGGTGGAGCGGCTGCCTGCCGCGCCCGGGGACGAAGTGACACTCGACCGGATCCTGCTGGTCGGCAACGGGAAGACCGAGATCGGCGCGCCGGTGGTCGCCGGGGCGCTGGTGCGGGCGCGGGTGCTCCGGCAGGGGCGCGGGCGCAAGATCCGGGTGATGAAGTACAAGCCCAAGGCCCACTACCGCCGCCGCCAGGGACACCGGCAGGCCTTCACCGAACTGCGGATCGAAAAGATCGAGGTCGGTGGGCCGGCCGCCGCAAGCGAGCAGGACGCCGGCGAGAAGGTCGAGCGCGCGGCGCGTCCACGCCGGCGCAAGGCCGCGGCAGAGGGAGTAGGAGGGGCGTAGATGGCACACAAGAAGGGTGGCGGATCGTCCCGCAACGGACGGGACAGTCAGAGCCAGCGGCTGGGCGTCAAGGTCTTCGCCGGGCAGCGCGTTAGCGCCGGGTCGGTGATTATCCGGCAGCGGGGGACGAGGGTGGTGCCGGGCCGGAATGTCGGCATCGGCCGGGACTTCACGCTCTTCGCCCTGATCGACGGCATCGTGGCGTACGAGCGCCGCGGCCGCGACGGGCGGCAGGTGAGCGTGGACCCGATCCACTAGCGGGATCGGTCGAATCGCTGTCCGAGCCCGGGTCCCCAGGACTCGGGCTTCGTTGTTCAGAGGAGTTCCGTGTTCATCGATAAGGCGCGCATCCACATCAAAGCCGGGGACGGGGGGAACGGCGTCGTCTCCTTCCGCCGGGAGAAGTTCGTCCCCAAAGGCGGTCCCGACGGCGGGGACGGCGGCCGCGGCGGGGACGTCATTTTCGTCGCGGACCCCGGGCTGAGCACGCTCCTGGACTTCCAGTACCGGCAGCACGTCAAGGCCGGACGGGCCCGGCACGGGGAGGGGAGCGACCGGCACGGCCGGGACGGTGAGGACGTCGTCGTCACGGTGCCCGTCGGCACGGTGATTCGGGACGCCGAAACGAAGCAGGTCATCACCGATCTCACGGAAGCAGGCCAGCCCGTCGTGGTGGCCCGCGGCGGCAAGGGCGGGCGGGGTAACGCGCACTTCGCCACGCCCACGCACCGGGCACCGCGGCACGCCGAGCCCGGCCAGCCCGGAGAGGAGCACTGGGTGGAGCTGGAACTCCGCCTCATCGCCGATGTGGGGCTCGTCGGTGTGCCCAACGTGGGGAAGTCCACGCTGCTCTCCCGCGTCTCTGCGGCGAAGCCCAAGATCGCCGACTATCCCTTCACGACTACGCAGCCGGCCCTGGGCGTCGTCCGCGTCCCCGACGGCCGCAGTTTCGTCCTGGCGGAGATCCCCGGGCGGATTGAGGGGGCGCACCTGGGCGCGGGGTTGGGGCATGACTTCCTCCGCCACATCTCCCGCACGCGGGTGATCATCCACGTGCTCGACCTGGCCTCCGAGCGCGACCCGCTGGCCGACTTTGACGCCATCAACGGGGAACTGCGTCTCTACGATGCCGTCCTGCTGGAGCGCCCCATGCTCGTGGCGCTAAACAAGATCGACGTGTCGGAGGCGCGCGCCCGCGCCGCTGAGGTCGCGGCGCAACTGGAGACCCACGGCGGGCGCGCCTGGCCCATTTCCGCCGTCACCGGCGAGGGCCTCGACGATCTGCTGCGAGCAGCCGCAGACCTGCTGGACCGGGAGAGGACAGCCTCGCCGGCGGGGCGAACCACGACCTGATGGCTCACCGCCACCGCCTGGGCATTATGGGCGGAACCTTCGACCCGATTCACTACGGGCATCTCGTCACCGCCGAAGAGGCCCGCGTGCAGTTCAGCCTGGAACAGGTGATCTTCGTCCCCAACCGCCACCCGCCGCACAAGGATCCGCGCGAGGTCACCGATCCCGAGCACCGCTACCTGATGACGTTCCTGGCCACGGCGACGAACCCGCACTTCACCATCTCCCGCCTGGAGATCGAGCGCGAGGGACCCTCGTACACCATCGACACGATCGTGGAGTTCAAGCGGCGTCACCCCGAGGAGGCGCTTTCCTACATCACCGGCGCCGACGCCATCCTGCAGATCCTCCGTGGGGAGTGGGAGGAGTCGCCGCGCCTGCTGGCCCTGTGTGACTTCATCGCCGCCACCCGCCCCGGCTTCGTCCTGGAGCATGATGCGGTGCGTGCCAACAACGTCACGGGCCGCCGCCTGGACAACATCCACTTCATGGAGATCCCCGCCCTGGCCATCTCCTCCACCGACATCCGCCGCCGCGTGGCCCTGGGCCGGCCGATCAAGTATCTGGTCCCCGAGCCCGTGGAGAGCTACATCGTGCAGCACGGCCTCTACGGCGCCGCCGCGGCGACCCGCGCTGAGGCTCGTCGATCGCCGGATGACTGAAGCCGCCAGCCTCCTTCGGGCGCGGGCCGCGGCGGCCGCGGCGGAGGCCAAGGCCGCCGAACAGATCGTCGTCCTCGACCTGCGCGGCCAGACCCTGGTCACGGACTTCTTCGTCATCTGCACCGCCACCAGCCGCGTGCATCTGAAGGCGGTCCGCGAGGGCGTTGAGGAGGCGATGGACCAAGCCAGCCACCGCCTCTTCGGGCGGGAGGGGAACGAGCAGGCCCAGTGGGTGCTCCTCGATTACAGCGATGTGATCGTGCACGTACTCACCGCCGACACGCGCGCCTTCTACAAACTGGAACGGATGTGGGCCAAGGCCCCGCAGGTGGAGGTCTCGGGCGGGAAGGCGGGATAGGAAGCGGTGCTGCTGACGGTTCGCCAGGCCCGCACCGAGGACGTCCCCGTGTTAGCGGATCTCTACGACCGCGCCTATCGCGGCGGCTACTCTGCCTCGTTCGACCGCTACGGCCCGATCAAGCCCGGCGACTTCTGGTGGGGGCAGACGGAGAAAGAACTGCTGCTGCTTGAAGTGAACCACGAGCCCGCCGGGATGGTGATCATTGGGCGCCGCGACGGTGCGCTGGTGGCGGAGGAGGTCATCGCCGATCTGTCGGCCGCGCGTGACGAGCAGACCTTCGTCCAGCGGCTGGGTGCCTACCTGCTGGCGCACTTCCGGCGCGAGCGGGCGGAACGGCTGCTCCTGCGTACCACCGAGACGAACCCGCTGGGGCTGTCGGTCGCCCGGAGCCTGGATCTGGGATTCACCAACCTGCTGGCTGTGACCACCTTCCGCCCGCGGAGCCGCCACGTCGTGCGCGCGCCTGAGGGATACGCCATCCGCAAGGCCGCGCCCGCCGACATGCCCGAACTGGTGCGAATCTACCGCGAGTGCTACCCGGCCGCCCCAGAACCCGCCGAGGTGGAGGACCTGATCCGCCGCTCGGAGGTGCGGGCCTGGGTGACGGAGCGGGACAAATACATGGTCGGATTTCTGCTGGCTGAGGCCCACGCCGGAGGATTTGGCGACCTGATCATCGGCGTGCGGGAGGCGCACCGCCGCCGCGGCCTCGGGCGCGCCCTGGCGACGCCGGCGATGAACTTCTTCCACGGCAAGCAGATCCCGGCCGTGGGCCTCTACTGGGGCATGGACGGCCTGCCTCAGGCCTACTACCGCGGGCTGGGATTCACCACCGAACGCGTGTACCTCTTTTTTGAAAAATCCATCTGAGGAGTCGAGCGCGGCTGGCCGTTTGACAGCGCCGGAGAGCCTTCGTTATGCTGGCCGCGCCATGACTGAGCGTGCACTGCCCGAAGCTAACCGCTGCTTCATCTGCGGCCCTAATAACCCGATCGGGCTCCACCTGAAGTTCTATGAGGATGGGGCGGGGGTCGCCGCCGACTTTGTCCCCGGGGACCTGCACATCGGGTGGGAGGGGCTGATCCACGGCGGCCTCATCGCCGCCGCCCTGGACGACGCCATGGCCAACATCTGGGCCTGGCGGGGTACCCCGGCTGTGACGACGAGCATCTCCGTCCGCTTCCGCCGGCCGGTGCGTCCCGGGGAGCGGCTGCGGGTCTTCGCCGAGCCGATGGGGACGCGGCGTTCCGCGATGCAGCGGGCGCGCGGGACGGTCACGCGGGAGGACGGGACGCTCGTCGCCGACGGGGAAGGGGTCGTCATGGTAGGGGCCCGCGCCGCCGGGCTGCCGGAAGGCTGATGGCCGAGCCGGCCCGGGAGCGCGACGTCGCCATCAACCGCCGGGCGCGGTACGAGTACCACGTCGAGGAGACGGTCGAGGGCGGGCTTGTCCTCACCGGCACCGAGGTGAAGGCGCTGCGCGCCGGCCGGGCCAGCCTGGCAGAGGCCTTCGCCCGCGTCGAGCGGGGCGAGGTCTGGCTGCACGGCATGCACATCCCGCCGTATGAGGCGGGCAGCGTCTTCAACCACGACCCCCTGCGGTCACGGAAGGTCCTGCTGCACCGCAGTCAGATCGACCGCCTGCTGGGGAAGGCCCAGCAGAAGGGCTACACGCTGATCCCGCTGCGGTTGTATTTCCGGCGCGGAGTGGCCAAGATCGAGCTGGCCGTCGCCCGGGGCAAGAAGGCCTACGACAAGCGGGAGGCCATCGCCAAGCGCGAGGCGCAGCGCCAGATCGAGAAGGCGGTCAAGCGAGGGCCGCGTGGGTCTGACCGGCGGTGACTTCTGGTATACTCTCTTTGGGTCGAGACATGGGGGCGAACGGTCTCGACTGGGTGGGAAGAAGCAGGGTGGCGAGCCGAGGTGCCAGGTCCTCGTAAATCAACTGGCAGACGCGATAAGCGTCAACACTAACTACGCACTCGCCGCTTAACTAAGCGACGACGTCCTCCTGGCAGCGCCGGCGGGCCGGGAAGGGCGCCATAAGCCGGCTACCCGTTGCGGTCTCGGTCCGGGGCCGCGCCGGGGAACCTAATCGGGCTGGCCGCCGGATGATCCGGTCCGTGGGAGCGCCGGCGGTGAGACGAAAACGCGGGCTACGCTCGTAGAGGCCTTGCCCTCATCCACTCAGGACGCGGGTTCGATTCCCGCCGCCTCCACCAGTTGAAACGCAAGCAGGGCGCGGGTTCCAGCCCGCGCCCCTGCCTTTTGGCAACATATTGGCAACATTACGCGCTGAGTAGGGGGCGATTCAGATGCTCAGGGACTTGCTGCGCCTGCCGTTTCTGCTCTTCCGGCCCGTGTGGCTCAAAAGCCCGGCCGTTGAAGACGGCTTCCGCCAGGAACTCCGGCGCAGCCATCAGTTTGCCGAGACCTACAAGGACGGCATCTCCGAGAGCGAAAAGTGGACGCGGTTCGGACATCTGGCCGAGAATGCCCTGTTGCTTAACAAACGGATATGGCATTCCTTCGGCCTCATTGTTACTGCGCTCGCAGCCGCACTCGGGGTCCATTGGGCGATGGGAAGCCTCGGATTTGTCTTCACGAAGTCGGGGGTCCTTCTACTTCAGGCGCTTTCCCTCATCGCCTTTGTGTGGGCCACCCTCGGGCTGGGTGGATGGCCCATCCAGACTATCAGTGGCGATACGATGCCGGAGCGCCTGGACCGCTTGTGGTTCCGCGTTCTGTACGCGGTCGGGGCCTTCCTCGGCGGTCTCGGCTGGTTGGCCGTCAGGTGAAGCGGGCAACATGAGGTTTACCTGGCGTGCCCTCAAATACGGAGGAAGGTCTAGTTTCGCCTATAACTCTCCGTCTGGGGCCTAACCTCTCAGGCCGGAAGGGGAAGATCGGCGATCCGTAGCATGGGGCTGGGGCGCTGGCGGTCTCTCCTAACACTCGCGATTCTGCTTCTAGCGGGACCCGCGA
>CAYHPT010000009.1:0-11949 GCA_964358435.1 uncultured bacterium
TTGGATAAAGGAGTCGTCGTCGTGGCCACGCGGTTGAAAGAACGGTATCAGCAAGAGGTCGTCCCCCGGCTGCGCACCCGGTTCGCCTACCGGAACGTGATGCAGGTGCCGCGGGTGGAGAAGGTCGTCGTGAACATGCGCGTGGGCGACGCCGTGGCCGACCCGCGGCAGATCGATAAGGCGGTGGAGGAGTTGACCCTGATCACCGGGCAGCGGCCGCTGGTGACGCGGGCGAAGAAGTCGATCGCCAACTTCAAGCTGCGCGCCGGGGTGGCCATCGGGGCCAAGGTGACCCTGCGCGGCGACCGGATGTACGACTTCCTGGACAAGCTGTTCAACGTGGCCCTGCCGCGGATCAAAGACTTCAAGGGGATCTCCGAGCGGGCCTTTGACGGCCGCGGCAACCTGAACATCGGCATGAAGGAGCAGTTGATCTTTCCCGAGATCGACTACGACAAGGTGGAGAAGATTCGCGGCATGGACATCACGATCGTGACCATGGCCCGGACGGACGAGGAGGCCCGCGAACTGCTGCGGTTGCTCGGCCTCCCCCTGCGGGAGGCGGCGCCGGCCGCGTAAGGGTCGGGAGGAGGCGGAATGGCCAAGAAGGCGTTGCTGGAGAAGTGGCAGCGGACCCCCAAGTTCAAGGTGCGCGCCTACTCGCGGTGTCTCCGCTGCGGCCGGCCGCGGGCGGTCTTTCGCAAGTTCGGCCTCTGCCGCATCTGCCTGCGGCAGCTGGCGCACCGGGGCGAGATCCCCGGCGTGGTCAAGTCCAGCTGGTGACCCTGACGAGGAGGCAGTAATGGGCGGCGTAATCACAGACACGGTCGCGGACATGCTGACGCGCATTCGCAACGCGAACGCGGCGCGGAAGGACCACGTCGAGGTGCCGGCGAGCCGGCTGAAGTGGGAGATCGCGCGCCTTCTTAAGGAGGAGGGCTTCATCGCCGACGCGCAGCGCGTCGACCGCGGCCCGCAGGGGGCGCTGCGCGTCACGCTGCGCTACGGCCCGCGGCGGGAGCCCGTGCTCACGGGCATCCGCCGGGTGAGCCGCCCCGGGCTGCGCATCTACAGCCGGCGCGCGGCGATCCCGCGGGTGCTCGGCGGGCTGGGGGTGGCGATCCTTTCCACCTCGCGCGGCCTGATGACCGACCGGCAGGCGCGGCGGCAGGGCGTCGGCGGAGAAGTGATCGCCTATGTCTGGTAAGACCGGCGGGCGGCCGGAAAGGAGCAGGCGATGTCGCGGATAGGGCGGGCGCCCGTGCCCATCCCCAAAGGCGTGGAGGTCACGGTGGAAGGCGCGCACGTCTCGGTGCAGGGTCCGAAGGGGAGGCTGGAGCGCACCTTCCACCCGGACATGCGCGTCGATCTGCAGGATGGGAAGCTGGTCGTAACGCGGGCCACGGACCAGCGGCAGCACCGCGCCCTGCACGGCCTCACCCGGGCGCTGCTGGCCAACATGGTGCGCGGCGTCACCGAGGGATACCGGGTGGAGCTGGAGATCCAGGGCGTGGGCTACCGCGCCGCCAAGCAGGGGAACAACCTGACGCTCTCCGTCGGCTACTCGCACCTGGTGGAGATTCCCGCGCCGGAGGGGATCACCTTCGAGGTGCCGGCCCCCAACCGCAGCGGCGTTGTCGGCCTCGACCGCGAACTGGGCGGTCAGGTGGCGGCGCGCGTGCGCGCGGTGCGGCCGCCCGATCCCTACAAAGGCAAGGGCATCCGCTACGCCGGCGAACGGATCAAGCTCAAGCCGGGCAAGGCGGGACGGACCGCCGCCGGCCCCGGCAAGGTCTAAGGCGAGGAGAGCGGCGATGCTGAAGCGACTCGACCGGAACGCCCTGCGGAAGCGCCGGCACCTGCGCCTTCGCCAGCACGTGGAAGGGATGGGCGCCCGTCCCCGGCTGGTGGTGTTTCGCAGCCTGAGCCACATCTACGCGCAGATCGTGGACGACAGCCGCGGGCGCGGGCACACGCTGGTCGCCGCGTCCACGCTTGACCCGGAGGTCCGCGACCAGGCGAAAGGCAAGCGGAAGAGCGAGGCGAGCCGCCTGGTGGGCGAACGGATCGCCCAGCGGGCGAAAGAGAGCGGCATCACCAAGGTAGTCTTCGACCGCGGCGGCTACGCCTATCACGGCCGGGTGAAGGCCCTGGCCGAGGGCGCGCGCGCCGCCGGGCTGCAGTTCTAGGTACACCAGGAGCGGAGGCGGAGGAGTTGGCTGGACGCATCGACCCGAACACGCTGAACATCACCTTCGAGAAGGCGGTGTGGATCAACCGCGTCGCCAAGGTGACCAAGGGCGCCAAGCGCTTCAAGTTCAGCGCCCTGGTGATCGTGGGCGACGAGCAGGGACACGTCGGCGTGGGCCTGGGGAAGGCCGCCGAGGTGCCTGACGCGATCCGCAAGGGCGTGGAGGACGGGAAGAAGCACCTCTCCGAGGTGCCGCGCATCGGCCAGACGATCCCGCACGAAGTCGTGGGCATCTACGGGGCGGCGCGGGTACTGCTCAAGCCGGCCTCGGAAGGAACCGGGGTCATCGCCGGCGGGCCGGTGCGGGCGGTATTGGAGGCGGCCGGGATCAAGGACATCCTGACCAAATCCCTTGGATCGAACAACCCGATCAACCAGGCCCGGGCCACGGCGACGGGATTGATGGCGCTGCGCCGGCCCGAGGAGGTCGCGGCGATCCGGGGCAAGCGCGTGGAGGAGCTCATCGGCCGGCGGCGGCTGCGCGAGGCCGTGCGGTAGAGGAGTCGGACCATGCTGAAGATCGATGCGTTGAAGCCGACTGCGGGCGCACGGCGCCGGCGCCGCCGCGTGGGCCGGGGTCTGGGATCAGGGAGCGGCGTCTACGCCGGCCGCGGCCGCAAGGGGCAGAAGGCGCGGGCCGGCAAGGGGCCGCGTCCCGGATTCGAGGGTGGCCAGACGCCGCTCTCCAAGCGCCTGCCCTTCCGCCGCGGCGTGCGCGCCGCCGGCAGCGTGATGACGGGCGGGCCGCCGCGGGTGCGTCCGGCGGAGGTGTCGGTGCGGGCGCTCACCGGCTTCCCCGCGGGGTCGGAGGTCACGGTGGCCACGCTGGTGGAGGCGGGGTTGGTAGACCGCGGCCCGGTAAAGGTCCTGGGCGGCGGGCGGCTGGCCTCCGCGCTGGTGGTGAAGGCGCAGGCCTTCTCCAAGAGCGCCAAACAGGCTATTGAAGCGGCGGGCGGCAAGGCGGAGATCGTGCGATGATGCAGGTGCGCTCGCTCTCCAACCCGCTGCGCATCCCCGACCTGCGGCGGCGGCTGCTCTTCACCGCGTTCATGCTGGTGCTCTATCGTCTCGGGGCGCACCTGCCCGTGCCCGGCGTGGACGTCCGGGCGCTGCAGCAACTCTTCCAGCAGCAGGGCGGCCTGCTCTCCTTCTACGACCTGTTCGTCGGCGGCGCGCTCAGCAACTTCGCCCTCTTCGCCCTGGGCGTTTTCCCCTACATCACCGCGTCCATCATCTTCAGCCTGCTGAACGTGGTCTTCCCGCGCCTGAAGGAACTGGCGACGGAAGAGGGGGAGGCCGGCCGGCGCAAGATCGGGCAGTACACCCGCTACCTCACCGTGGTCCTGGCCATCCTGCAGGGGATCGGCCAGATGTACCTGATCCGCAGCCAAAACGCCATCCCCGACGCCCGGCCGCTGATGCTGGGGACGATCGTCATCACGCTGGTCGCCGGGACGATGCTGCTCACCTGGATGGGCGAGATCATGACCGAGTACGGCGTGGGCAACGGCGTCTCGCTGATCATCTTCGGCGGCATCGTCGCCCGGCTGCCGGATCAGATCGGCCGCACCATCGTCCTGCTGCGGGCGGGCGAACTCGGACCGTTCGCCTTCCTGCTGGATATCACCATCGTCCTGGCGAGCATCGTGACCGTGGTCGGCGTCACGCAGGCTACGCGCAAGATCCCGGTGCAGTACGCTAAGCGGGTGGTGGGGCGGCGCGTCTACGGCGGGCAGTCCACCCACCTGCCGATGAAACTCATTCAGGCCGGCGTCATCCCCATCATCTTCGCCATCTCCGTCCTGCAGTTTCCGCAGACCATCGCGCAGTTCGGGCAGTGGCCCTGGCTGCGTCAGTTCGCCACGCTGATCCTGCCCGGGAGTTCGTATCTCGGCGACGCCCTCTACTTCGCCTTGATCATCGTCTTCACGTACTTCTACACGGCGGTGTCATTCGACCCCAACGACGTGGCCGACAACATCAAGAAGTACGGCGGGTTCATCCCCGGCATCCGGCCGGGCAAGCCGACCAGCGAGTACCTCACCCGCGTGACCGAGCGGCTGACCTTCGTCGGGGCGCTGGTCCTGGGACTGATCGCCGTGCTGCCGACGATGTTCCGCGGCCCCGCCGCACTGGGCGGGGGCACCATCACCTTCTACCTGGCGGGGACCTCCCTGCTCATCGTCGTGGGGGTCGCCCTGGAGACGATGAAGCAGCTCGAGGCCTACGTGCTGATGCGCCACTACGAAGGCTTCATGCGATGAGGCACCCCACAAATTCGCGCAGCGAATTTGCGGGGACCCCACCCCCGTTCCATGTTCCATGAACTTGATCTTCTTCGGGCCGCCCGGCGGGGGGAAGGGGACGCAGGCGCGGCTGCTGCAGGCGCGGCGCGGCTTTGTGCAGATCTCTACGGGCGACATCCTGCGCGAGGCCATCGCGGCAGGCACGCCGCTCGGCCGTGAGGCGCAGCGCTACATGGATCAGGGCGAGCTCGTGCCGGACGTGGTGATGATCGGGATCGTGGAGGAACGGCTGCGCCGGTCGGCCACCGCCGCGGGCTTCGTCCTGGACGGGTTTCCGCGGACGCTGCCGCAGGCGGCGGCGCTGGAGGAGATGCTCGGGCGGTTGGGGCGGCGCCTCGACCGGGTGGTGGACTTCCAGGTCGGCGAAGCGACGCTGGTCCGGCGGCTGAGCGGCCGGCGGGTCTGCCAGGCGGCGGGCCACATCTACCACGTGGAGTTCAATCCGCCGCGGCAGCCCGGCGTCTGCGACATCGACGGCAGCCCGCTCGATCAGCGGGAGGACGACCGGCCGGAGACGGTCCGCCGGCGCATGGAGGTCTACCGGGCGCAGACCGCGCCCGTGCTGGCGCACTACCGCGCCCGCAGCGTCTACACGGTCCTGGACGCGGAGGGCGCGGTGGAGGGGGTCTACGCCCGGCTGGAGGCGGCGCTGGGACGCTGATGCACCGGCGATGATGGTGCTGAAGGGCCCGGAGGAGATCGCCCGGATGGGGCGGGCGGGGCAGCTGGCCGCGCGGGCGCTGGAGGTGGTCGCGCGGGCCGTCGCCCCGGGCGGGGTCACGGCGGAGCTGGACCGTCTGGCCGAGACCTTCATCCGGGACCACGGCGGCGTGCCGTCGTTCAAGCACTACCGGGGCTATCCGGCCAGCATCTGCGTCTCCATCGACGACGAGGTGGTGCACGGGATCCCGGGGACGCGTCGGCTGCGCGAGGGCAGCATCGTATCGGTCGATCTGGGCGTCCACCTCGACGGCTTTCACGGGGACGTGGCGCGGACCGTCCCGGTGGGCGAAGTGAACGAAGAGACCCGCCGCCTGCTCCAGGTGACGGCGGAGGCCCTCGAGGCCGGGATCCGGGAGGTGCGCGAGGGGCGCACCACCGGGGACCTGGGGTGGGCCATCCAGCAGGTGGCGGAGGGCGCGGGCTTCTCCGTGGTGCGGGACTTCGCCGGCCACGGGATCGGGCGCGACCTGCACGAAGGGCCGGAGGTGCCCAACTTCGGCACCCCCGGCGGCGGGGTCGCCCTGCGCCGCGGCCTGACCCTGGCCATCGAGCCGATGGTCAATGCGGGCGGGTTTGAGGTGGTCGTCCTGGAGGACGGCTGGACGGTGCGCACGCGCGATCGCGCGCGCTCGGCGCACTTCGAGCACACGGTGGCGGTGGGCGCGGACGGCCCCGAGGTGCTCACTAGACTGAACGGGACCGCGCCCATATAATTGACGGTTGTGGTTTCGAGCGCTCCAGCGGCGATGTTAGGGCGCGTGGTGACGTCCCGCGCGGGGCGGGACCGGGGGGACCGCTACGTCGTTATCAGCACGCTGGGGGAAGATATGGTCCTGGTGGCCGATGGGGAGAAGCGCGGCGTCGACCGCCCCAAGAAGAAGAACGTGAAACACCTGATCCTGCACGACGTCGCGCCGGCGCTGGCGGCCAAACTGGCGCAGGGCGAGACGCTGCGGGATGAGGAGATCCGGCAGGCCCTGGCGCTGGCGGCCGGGGCGGAATCCCCGCCGGCCGGTGCGACCGCGGGGACGGGGGACTGATGGCGAAAAAGGACCTCATCGAAGTCGAGGGGACGGTTGTGGAGGTCCTGCCGAACGCCATGTTCCGCGTCGAACTGCAAAGCGGCCACCGGGTCCTGGCGCACATCTCCGGGAAGATGCGGATCCACTTCATCCGCATCCTGCCGGGCGACCGGGTGAAGGCGGAACTGTCGCCCTACGACCCGAGCCGGGGCCGGATTACCTATCGCTATCGTTAGGAGAAAAGAAAATGCAGCGGAGAGAAGGGCTCGGGGTCCCCGCAAATTCGCGCAGCGAATTTGTGGGGTGAGCCGAAGGAGACTGACGATGAAAGTACGAGCATCCGTACGGCGGATGTGTGAGAAGTGCAAGATCGTGAAGCGTGGCCGGCGGCTGCTGGTGATCTGCGAGAACCCCAAGCACAAGCAGAAGCAGGGCTAGGGGAGGTATCAGAGGATGGCGCGCATCGCGGGCGTGGACCTGCCGCGGGAGAAGCGGGTGGAGGTGGCGCTGACCTACATTTTCGGGGTCGGCCTGAGCCGCGCCCGCCACATTCTGCGGGCGACGAACGTCAAACCGGACACACGGGTGCGCAACCTCACCGAGGAGGAGGTCACCCGGCTGCGGGAGTTTATCGACCGCTCCTTCAAGGTGGAAGGAGATCTCCGCCGCGAGGTGGCGATGGACATCCGCCGCCTGACGGAGATCGGCTCCTACCGCGGGCAGCGCCACCGCAAGGGCCTGCCGGTGCACGGGCAGCGCACCCGCACCAACGCGCGGACGCGCAAGGGGCCGAAGAAGACCGTCGGCGTGCGGCGCGCGCGGCCGACCACGCCCACGCCCAAGCCCAAGGCGTAACCCAGAGGGAGCGAAGCGATGGCACAGCGACCACGCGGACGACGCAAGGAGAGGAAGAACATCTCCACCGGGGTGGCGCACATCCAATCCACCTTCAATAACACTGTGGTCACGATCGCCGACCCGCAGGGGAACGTGCTGGCCTGGGCCAGCGCCGGGACCTCCGGCTTCAAGGGGTCGCGCAAGGGCACGCCCTTTGCCGCGGGCCTGGCCGCGGAGGCAGCGGCGCGCAAGGCGATGGAGCACGGGGTGCGGCAGGTAGAGGTCTACGTGAGGGGGCCGGGCGCCGGCCGGGAGGCGGCCATCCGGTCGCTGCAGACGGCGGGGCTGGAGGTCAACCTGATCAAGGACGTGACCCCCATCCCGCACAACGGGTGCCGGCCGCCGAAGCGGCGCCGGGTGTAGGCGTGGTGCGGTTCCGAGGGAGGATGTAGATGGGGCGCTATACAGCAGCGGTTTGCCGGTTGTGCCGCCGGGAGGGGATGAAGCTCTACCTCAAAGGCGAGAAGTGTTACACGGAGAAGTGCCCGGTGCACAAGCGGCCCACTCCGCCGGGGATGCACGGCGCCCGGCCGACGCGGCGCAAGGCGAGCGAGTTCGGCATGCGGCTGCGGGAGAAGCAGAAGCTGCGCCGCATCTACGGCATCTACGAGACGCAGTTCAAGAACTACTTCCAGCAGGCGGCGCGGGCCAAGGGCGTCACCGGCACGCGCCTGCTGCAACTGCTGGAGACGCGCCTGGACAACATCGTCTACCGCCTGGGGCTGGCCTCCTCGCGCAAGGAGGCGCGGCAGCTGGTCGTGCACGGGCACATCGCCGTGGACGGGAAGAAGGTGACGATCCCCGCCTACCAGGTCCGGCCCAGGCAGGCGGTGGGCCTGACCGAGCGCGGGCAGAAGCACGGGCGGCTCAAGGAGCTCCTGGGTGCGGCGGGGCGGGCGGGGCCTTCCTGGCTGGAGCTCGCCTCCGACCGGAGCGGCGGGCGGGTGCTGACGCTGCCGGCGCGGGACGAGATCGACGTTCCCGTGCAGGAACAATTGATCGTCGAGTACTACTCGCGGTAGAACAGCCGGGGTCCCCGGAAATTGCGCCAGCAATTTCTGGGGTGGCAGTGACGGGAGGATGGGGATGAGTATTGCCACGTTGTGGGAGACATCCAAGCCGAAGGTGGAGTACGCGGAACTTTCCGACACCTACGGCAAGTTCGTGGTCGAGCCGCTGGAGCGCGGCTTCGGCGTGACGCTGGGGAACTCGCTGCGCCGCGTCCTGCTCTCGTCCATCGAGGGCGCCGCCGTGACGTCGGTGAAGATCGAGGGCGTGCTGCACGAGTTCAGTACCATCCCCGGCGTGGTGGAGGACGTCACGCAGATCATCCTCAACATGAAGGAACTCACGCTCAAACTACACACGGACAAGCCCAAGCTCCTCCGCCTGGAGGCCGCGGGGAAGAAGGAGGTCACCGCCGCGGACGTCCAGCCGGACGCCGAGGTGGAGATCCTCACCCCGGACCTGCACATCGCCACGCTGGACAAGCGGGACTCGCGGCTGGCCATGGAGTTGATGGTGGAGCGGGGCAGCGGGTACGTCCCGGCGGAGCGGCACCGCAAGAGCGAGCACGTCATCGGGGTGATCCCGGTGGACTCGATCTTCTCCCCGATCCAGAAGGTGAACTACGCTGTGGAGGACACGCGGGTCGGGCAGACGACAGACTTCGACCGCCTGGTCTTTGAGGTATGGACCGACGGGTCGATCCGCCCCGAGGAGGCGGTGCAGGAGGCCTCGCGCGTATTGATCGACCACTTCCGCCTCTTCTCCGGCATCGGCGAGGAGGGAGAGGCGCAGGCCCTAGAGGGCGGGCCGGACGGGGAACTGGGCCGGCTCTACGCCATGCCCGTCGAGGAACTGGACCTTTCCGTGCGCCCCTACAACTGCCTGAAGCGCGCCGGCATCAACACGATCGGCGACCTGGTGCAACGCACGGAAGAGGAGATCGTCAACGTGAAGAACTTCGGCCGTAAGTCGCTGGACGAGGTCAAGGAGAAGCTCGCCGTCCTCGGCCTGAAACTGCGGGAGAAAGAGTAGGGGGTCGCGCGTACGATGGGATGGGGAGCCAAGGGGCGGAAACTGGGTCGCGACACGGGGGAGCGCACCGCGCTCTTCCGGCAATTGGTGGCGTCGCTGATCCTGCATGACCGCATCGAGACCACGGAGGCCAAAGCCAAGGAGACCAAGAAGATCGCCGACGGGCTGATCTCGCTGGCGGTGCGGGGCGACCTGCAGGCGCGGCGGCAGGCCGGCCGCCTGCTCACCGACCCGCGCGCCCGGAAGCGCCTCTTCGGCGAGATCGCTCCCCGGTACCAGGCGGGACGGGGAGGCTACACGCGGGTGATCAAGACCAGGCGGCGCCGCGGCGACAGCGCGCCGATGGCCCTGGTCGAGCTGGTCTCCCCCTGAACCCCCTGATCCAGGTCCAGGACCTCACATACGTCTACAACCCCGGGACGCCGCAGGCGGTCACCGCACTTGACGGCGTCTCGCTGCATCTGGCCCGCGGCGAGTACGTGGCCGTCGTCGGCGCCAACGGGTCGGGGAAGTCGACCCTGGCCAAGTGCCTGAACGCGCTCTTGGTCCCTACCAGCGGTCAGGTGCTGGTGGACGGGCTGGACACGCGGGACCAGCCCGCCGTCTGGCAGGTGCGCCAGCGCGTGGGTATGGTCTTCCAGAATCCCGACAATCAGCTGGTCGCCACCGTCGTCGATGAGGACGTCGCCTTCGGGCCGGAGAACCTGGGCCTGCCGTCGGCGGAGATTCGGCGCCGCGTGGAGGAGGCGCTGCGGGTGGTGGAGATGTGGGAGTACCGCCATCACGCGCCGCACCTCCTCTCGGGAGGGCAGAAGCAGCGCGTGGCCATCGCGGGGATTCTGGCGATGCGGCCGTCCTGCCTGATCCTGGACGAGGCCACGGCGATGCTCGACCCGCAGGGGCGCACGGAGGTGCTGCAGACTGTCGCCCGCCTGAACCGCGAAGAGGACATCACCATCGTGCATATCACCCACGTGATGGAGGAGGCGGCGCTGGCCCGCCGCATCATCGCCCTGGCCAGCGGGCGCATCGTCCTGGAAGGCCCGCCGGCCGAGGTCTTTGAACACCCCGACGTGCTCCGGCGCCTGCGTTTAGCTCTCCCGCCGGTCGCGGCGCTGGTGCGGGAACTGCGGGCCGCCGGCCTGCCGCTGCGCGGCCATCCCCTCACGGTGAATCAACTCGTAGACGCCCTCACCGGGCTCGCCACGGCGCGCCGGCGATGATCGAGGTCCGCGACGTCCACCACGTCTACCTGCGGGGCTCGCCGCTGGAGGCGATGGCCCTGCGCGGCATCAGCCTGACGATCCAGGACGGCGAACGCATCGGCCTGATCGGTCCCACCGGCTCGGGTAAGTCCACGCTGGTGCAGACGCTGAACGCCTTGATCCGCCCCACCTCCGGCACGGTGTCCGTCGACGGCGAGGACATCTTTGCGCCCAAAGCGGATCGCCGGCGCGTCCGGCAGAAGGTGGCCCTGCTGTTCCAGTATGCTGAGCAGCAGCTCTTTGAGGAGACAGTGGCCAAGGACGTCGCCTTTGGGCCGCGCAACCTGGGCCTGCCGGAGGACGAGATCAGGACGCGTGTGCATGAGGCGCTGCAGTCCGTGGGGCTGGACCCCGATCGCTTCGGCTCGCGCTCGCCATTCACTCTCTCCGGCGGGGAGATGCGCCGCGTGGCCCTGGCCGGGGTGCTGGCCATGTCCCCCACGGTGCTCATTCTGGACGAACCCACCGCCGGACTGGATCCCCAGGGGAAAGCGGAATTCCTCCAGCTGATCCTGAGACTACACGCCCAGCGGCAACTCACGATCATTCTGATCAGCCACAGCATGGACGAGATCGCGCAGACCACGGAGCGGGTGATCGTGCTGGACGCCGGCCGCGTCGTGATGGACGGCCCCACGCGTCAGATCTTCGCCCGGGCGGAGGAACTGGAGCACCTGCATCTGGGGATCCCGCAGACCGCTCAGATCCTGCACCGTCTGCGCGCCCGCGGCCTGCCCGTCCGCGCTGACCTCTTTACACTGGAGGAAGCGCGCGCCGAACTCCTGCGCGTGCTGACGCCGGCCTGATGGAACTGACGCGCTACGTCTCCATCGGGCAGTACCTGCCGCGCGACTCGGTGGTGCACCGGTTGGATCCGCGCACGAAGATTGGGGTAACGACGCTCCTGATGGTCGTCATCTTCGTGATTACCGACTTTACCGGATACGGGCTCCTGGCCGCGTCCCTGGTGGGGCTCTTCCTCCTGGCGCAGATCCCGCTGGGCTACGCGGCGCGGGGGCTGCGGCCGATCCTCTTCCTGCTGCTCCTCACCTTCGTGCTCAATCTGTTCTTCAGCGGCCTGCGCGAGGGCACGCCGCTCGTGCGCCTGGGCCCGCTGGTGATCACGGCCGAGGCGCTCAGCCGGGCGGCGTTCATCTCCCTCCGCCTGGTCCTGCTGGTGGTCGCCACCTCGCTCTTCACCTACACGACCTCCCCGATGGCCCTCACCGACGGCATGGAGCGGCTGCTGCGGCCCTTCCGGCGGATTGGCGTCCCCGGGCACGAACTGGCGATGATGATGTCCATCGCGCTGCGCTTCATCCCCACGCTGCTGGAGGAGACGGAGCGGATCATGAAGGCGCAGATGGCCCGCGGCGCGGAGTTCCAGCGGAGCAACCTGCTGCACCGCGCCCGGGCGATGCTGCCCATCCTGGTGCCGCTCTTCG
>CAYHPT010000010.1:0-11878 GCA_964358435.1 uncultured bacterium
AGCCACAGGGCCGCACGCAGGAGATCCAGCGCCTCATCGGCCGCAGCGTCCGCGCGATGCTCGACGATTTCATGTTCGGCGAGTTCACGCTGAAGGTGGACTGCGATGTGATGCAGGCCGATGGCGGCACGCGCACGGCGGCGATCACCGGTGCGTTCGTCGCCCTGGTAGATGCGCTGCACCTGCTGCGCCGCACCGGCGCCCTGGGATGGTGGCCGCTGCGGGAGTTCATCGCGGCGACGAGTGTCGGCATCGTCGATGACGAACTCGTCCTCGACCTGGACTACAAGGAAGATGTCCGCGCCCGGGTGGACATGAACCTGGTGATGACCGAGTCCGGCCGTCTGGTCGAGATCCAGGGGACGGCCGAGGGACTGCCCTTCACGCGGCAGGAGATGCTGACGCTGTTGGCCCTGGCGGAGAAGGGGATCAAGACGCTGATCGTCGAGCAGAAGGCCGCGCTGGCCGACGTCCTGGCGGCCATTCCGCACTGACGCTTGACCGCGCCACTCACGATCGTTCTGGCCTCCCGCAATCCCGGGAAGGTGCGCGAACTCGCCGCGCTGCTGGCGGATCTGCCCATTCAGGTGAAGTCGCTGCTGGATTTCCCCGAGGTCGGTCCTCTGCCCGAGGAGGGTGACACCTACGCCGCCAACGCGGTCAGCAAGGCGCTGGCAGTGGCCCGCGCCACGGGGCAGGTCGCACTGGCCGACGATTCCGGTCTGGAAGTGGACGCGCTGGAAGGCGCGCCGGGCGTGCATTCCAGCCGCTGGCTGGGCGAGCACGCGACCGACGCCGACCGCAACGCCGCCGTGCTGGCGCGCCTGCGCGACGTCCCGCCCGAGCGCCGCACCGCGCGCTTCCGCGCCGTGGTGGTCATCGCGTTCCCCGATCTGACCGTGCGGACGTTTGAAGGGGTGGTGGGAGGGTACATCGCCGACCACCCGGCCGGCGAGCGCGGCTTTGGTTACGATCCCATCTTCCTCGTGCCGGAGCACGGGCGCACGATGGCCGAATTAGGGCCAGAGATCAAAGACAAGATCAGCCACCGTGCCCGAGCCGTGCAATCCGCCCGAGCCTACCTGGCCACGCTTGCGCACGGCTTCGCCGATCCACCGACGGAAATGCTCAGGCCCTGAGGATTCCAACAGGACGGGTACCGTGCGCGCGGACCCTCGCGGGGGTGACGGTCCCGCTGGGCAGGTCAGGCATGCCCCTGTGGTGGTCTACGCCTTCAGGGGTTCGCCGAGCGCTGAGGCGATGGCCCGGTCCATACTCATCGCGCGGCCCTCGTCCCACGCCTTAGTGAACGCTTGCTCTCTCATGGTGGCACGCAGAGCCGCCACACGGCGGTCGTATTCGTCACGGATGAACGGGGGGACGGGGACGCGGATCGCCTCACGCAGCGCTTCTGCCGCGCCAAACAGCAGCGCGGATCGCTCGGCCTGGCCCCGCGCTGCGGCGACCGCCGCCAGCCCGACCAGGCTCGTGGTAATGCCGCGCTTATCCCCGAGAGCCCGCCGCAGGAGCAGACTCTCCCTGAAGAGCAGTTCCGCCCGTTCGTGGTCGCCCTGGTTCCACGCCACGATCCCCAGATTACTCTGCGAGAAGGCGATGCCCCACTTGTCCCCCAGAAGCCGGAACTGGGCGAGGGTCTCCTCGAGCAGCGTTTTCGCCCGGTCGTAGTCGCCCTGCTCCCTGACGACGAGTCCCAGGTTGTTCAGCACGATGGCGACGCGCCATTTGTCGCCGAGTTGCCTGGCCTGGGCGAGGCTCTCCTGGAGCAGCGCCGCCGCGCGGGTGTAATCTCCCTGGCCCCGCGCCACCAGGCCCATCACGGCGTGCGCGTCCGCAACGCCCCAGCGGTCACCGACCTCCCGGCTCAGCGCCAGGCTCTCTTCGCCCAGCGCCGCCGCCCGATCATACCGTTCGAGCCGGCAGGCTTCGAGTCCCAGGATGTTGAGGCAGGAGGCGGTGCCGCGCTTGTCTCCCAATTTTCGGCTTAATGCCAGGCTCTCTTCACCGAGCGCGGCCGCTCGCTCGTAATCACCCTGGAAGAACGCCAGATAGGCCGCGCCATTTAGACCTTTGACGCGCAGGGAATTCATCAGTTCGCCGCTTCTGGCGAGCGTGCCCTCCAGCCATGCCCGACCCTCGCTCCAGTACCCCCGCACCTCCCAGAACTTCCACAGTGCTCCGGCCAGCCGCAGACCATACTCGGGATTGTCCTCTCGAGTCCGACACCACTCCAGCGCCGCCCGCAGGTTGTCGTGCTCTGCCTCCAGGCGGTCGAGCCAGATGTCTTGTTGGGGCTCCTGCAGTCCGGGCTCCGCCTCCTCCGCGGATCGCAGGTACCAGTCGCGGTGGCGCCGACCCACCGCCTCGTCCTCGCCGGACTCCACCAGGCGCTCTCGCCCGTACTGTCGTACCGTCTCCAGCAGCCGGTAGCGCGGTCCGCCGTGATCCTCCTCGTAGACCAGCACCATGGACTTATCGACAAGAAGGGCGAGCAGATCCAGGACTTCGCGGGGCTCAATGCCCTCCCCGGCACAGACAGTCTCCGCCGCCTCCAGCGTCCACCCGCCGGCGAAGACCGAGACGCGGCGCAACATGGCGCGCTCGGCTTCGGACAATAGCTCATAGCTCCAGTCCATCGTCGCCTTGAGCGTCTGGTGGCGGGGCACGGCCGTTCGGGTGCCGGCAGTCAGCAGGCGGAAGCGGTCGTCCAATCTGGCCACGATCTGCTCGACGGAGAGGGCCTTCAGTCTAGCCGCGGCCAGTTCGATCGCCAACGGGATACCATCCAATCGACGTACCAACTGCGCTACCGCCAGCGCATTGCCGCCGGTCAACGCAAAGTCGCGTTTGCTCAGGGCGGCCCGCTCCGCGAAGAGGCGCACCGCTTCGTACTGCGTCAGGGACTCCGGGTCCGGCGCCTGTTTGGCGTCGGGCATAGAGAGAGAGGGGACGCGGTAGGTCGCCTCTCCGGCCACCCCTAGCGGCTCCTGGCTCGTCGCCAGGATGCGCAGTTGAGGACACCGCCGCAGAAAAGTGTCCGCGAGCTGGGCGCAGGCCACGAGCAGATGCTCGCAGTTGTCCACCACCAGGAGCAGGGATTTGGGATGCAGGAAGTCGGCGACTGTCTCCACCAGCGGCCGATGCTCTTCTCGCACGCCCACCGCGGAGGCCACGGTCTGCGGCACCAGCGCCGGGTCAGCGAGCGATTCCAGCTGCACCAACCAGACGCCGTCCTGGTAGGACTCCAGGAGTTCGGCGGCCACCTGCAGGGCGAGACGCGTCTTCCCCGCGCCGCCGGCACCCGTCAGGGTCACCAGGCGGTCTGCCGCGAGGTGGTGTTTCACGGATGCGATCTCGCGTGCTCGACCGACAAAGCTGGTCAACTGGATGGGTAGGTTATTCGGCAGAGTGTTCAGAGACTTGATTGGCGGGAAGTCTCCGGGGACGTCTGAGGCCACGATCTGGAAGATCCGCTCGGGGCGGGTCAGGTCTTTCAGGCGGTGCTCGCCCAGGTCGCGTAGCGTGACATCCGCGGGGAGAGCGTCGCGCCCCAACTCGTACGTCGTCCGGGACAGGATGATCTGCCCGCCGTGCGCCGCGGCCAACAGGCGGGCGGTGCGATTCAGCGTCGGGCCGAAGTAATCCTCATCCCGTTCTTCCGCGACGCCCGTGTCCAGGGCCATGCGCACGCGGAGGCCGCCGGGCACCTCCCAGGGTTCTGCGATGAGCGCCCGCTGCGCGGCCAGCGCCGCGGCCAAGGCGGCGGGAGCGGTGGGGAACACCGCGTCAAAGGCGTCGCCAACTGTCTTGAAGATGTGGCCGCGGTTTGTCCCGATGGCGGCGCGCAGCACGGCGTCGTGCCGGCCGAGGGCGCGCTGCATCGCCTCGTGATGCTCTTCCCACAGCCGCGTGCTGCCCTCGATATCGGTGAAGAGGAAGGTTACCGTCCCGCTCGGCAGGTCAGTCATCAGCCCCTACATTGTACTTCGTACTTCGCCGCCGCCGGCGTCCGTGGCGGGGCGGGCTCTGGCTGGCCGCCGCTGCCGCCCGGCCCCCGGCGGTCCGAATGGCCTCCTCCAGGCGCTGCCGGATCTTGCCGCTGTCCTTCCAGGGGTCCTCTCTCTTTCGGAGGCGTTCCGGCACGGTCTCATGGGTGAAGGCCAGCGGATCGACACCGCGCGCCAATTCCCGCCAGGTCAGGGGCGGGGAGACGGTGGCCTGCACCGTGGGGCGGAGACTGTAGGCGCTGGCCAGCGTGGCCCCCAGCCGGTTCTGGTTGTAGTCCAGGAAGACCTTGCCCACGCGCTTCTCTACGGCCCACTCGACCGTCAGGCGGTTCGGGTGCTGCTCGGCGAGAAACTGACAGACGGTCTTGGCGAAGGCGTGGGTCTCGTCGTAGGTATACCGGCGGGCGATGGGGACATAGATATGGAGCCCCGTCTTGCCGCTGGTCTTGACGAAGAGACGCAGCCCTAATCCCTCGAGCAACTTCCGCAGCAGGAGCGCCGCCTCCGTCGCGGCCTCGAAGCCGACGCGCGTATACTCCGGATCCTTCTCGCCGGAGCCTTCCCGCGGCTTCTGACCCTTGGGGAAGATGTACGGGTCGATGTCAAAGACGAGCTGATCGGGGAAGTTGAGCACGCTCGCGCGCAGCGCCTCTTCGGATGAAGCGAAGTCGGTGTGTGGGAGGTCCCCGTGCCCCTCGCCGCGCTTGGCCGGCGTGATCCGGCTGTACCAGGGGTGCATCTCGATATCGCCGATCTGCGCCAGCCAGAGGAGCGTGGCCAGGTCGCTGCAGACAGGGGCGGTGTTGGTGGTCTTGTTCGTCTCCGTCCAGATGCGCGCGATCGTGACGTAAGGGGGCGCGTCG
This sequence comes from uncultured bacterium, assembly GCA_964358435.1. Taxonomy (GTDB): domain Bacteria; phylum Sysuimicrobiota; class Sysuimicrobiia; order Sysuimicrobiales; family Humicultoraceae; genus Humicultor. Next base: position 4,889 of record CAYHPT010000010.1, read on the forward strand.
GGATAGTCCTTCTGGTGAAAGTTCTCGCCGTGGATGCCGTCGGGGAAGCGGCGCAGCGTGAGCGGCCGGTCGCGCAGGTGAGGGAGGATGACCTTGTGCACGGTCAGGTAATAGGCCACCAGGTCGCCCTTGGTCAGCCCGAGTTCCGGCCAGTACACCTTCTCCAGGTTGGTGAACTCGACGGGCAGGCGCACACGGGCGAGTTCGCGCTCCAGCGGCGAGAGCTTCTTCGCGGCCTCGGCCGACGGCGCCTTCGTCGATCCCCGCACCGCGATCCGGGACGCCCGCGCCTCTGCCATCGGCTGCTCGTCTGGGATTTCCGGGGGGCGGACCTCCTCCAACCGGCAGGTCTCCAGCGCGACGTCCGGGGCCAGCCCCTTGAAAACCGGGAACCGGAGGAATCCTTCCTCCGTCCACTCCAGGTACTCCACCTGGACGACGATCCGCGGCTCCGCCCAGGTCGCGGGCTCGTTGCTACGGGGCTCGGTGGCAAACGGCGGTGTCTTGCGCTCCAGCGGCCGGAGCATCTCCAGGATCTCTCGCAGGTCCTGGTCGCTGAACCCGCCGCCCACGTGCCCGATGTACTGCAGTTGCCGCTTCCCGTCGTAGAGCCCGAGCAGCAGCGCGCCGAAGTGCCGGCTGCGCCCCCGCCGCCCCTGCGTGTAACCGCCGACGGCTGCATGCAGCGTCTTGCGGACCTTGACCTTCACCCAGGCCCCGCTGCGCTTCCCGGGCTCGTAGACGCTGCTGCGCCGTTTCCCCACGATGCCTTCCAGCCGGTGGTCCTGGGCCGCGCGGTAGAAGGCTCTGCCGTCCCCGGGAAACGACTCGGAGAGACGCACGACCGCTCCAGCCGGCAGCACCGCTTCCAGAATCCGGCGCCGTTCCTCGAGCGGGCGGGTCATCAGGTCGTGGCCGTTGTAGAGGATGATGTCGAAGACGTAGTAGACGACCGGGATCTGCGCGCGGATGGTTTCGGCCTCCCCGCTGCCGCGCAGGTTGATGCGCTGCTGCAGGCGCTGGAAACTGGGGCGGCCTTCCGCGTCCGGCGCCACGATCTCGCCGTCCAGAACGACGTCCGGCAGGTCGGCGGCATAGAGAGCGTCCACGACCTCCGGATACTGCCGGTTCACCTGATTGAGATTCCGGCTCTGCAGCAAGACGCTCCGCTCCGCGCCCTGCCGGCGCACGATGGCGATCGTGCGCACCCCGTCCCACTTGGGCTCGAAGACCCAGTCGGAATCGTCGAAGGGCTCATCGATGAGTCTGGTCAGCATCGGCTGGACGCTGTGCGGCACGGGGTCCTTGCCAGACTTGTCCAGCCCGAGGCGGCGCAGCCCACGTGGGGTCTTGGGCGCGGTCGCAGCCGGGGTTGAGGAGGACCAGCGCGCCGGCTCGTCCCGCTTGATCTCGTCAATGGTCCGGCCGGACTTCACCGAGCGCGAGGGCCTGGGGAACGACCACCCCGCGACCGCGTCCGCGCCCCGCTTCTTAAAGAGCAGCCACTGGTTCCCGTCGTCGCTCTTTCCCCGGCCGCCCATGCGCGTGCGGACCAGGTGAAACTCCCCCTGCACCTTCTGGCCGTGCAGGACTACCGTGAGCTTGCCCTTACGAAACCCTTCGTCCGGATCGCCTTCCAGCGATTCGTAAGTGCCCCGATCCCAAACCATCACGGTCCCCGCGCCGTAATTCCCCTCGGGGATGACCCCCTCGAAGTCGATGTACTCCAGCGGGTGATCCTCGACTGCCACGGCGAGCCGCTTATCGTCGGGGTTCATGGAGATGCCTTTGGGCACCGCCCACGAGCGCAGGACCCCGGCCATCTCCAGGCGGAAGTCATGGTGGAAGCGCGTGGCGTGGTGTTCCTGGATGACGAAGCGCAGCGCCCCGCGGCGCGGCCGGCGGTCGCCTGTGGGCTCGGGGGTCTGCCCAAAGCGGCGTTTGTGGCGGTACTCCTCCAGCGGCACGCCGCTCACTCCTCCACCAACTTACGCAGTTGCTCCGCGTACGCCGGACCCGGGGTGCCTTCTTCGTGGGTGAAGTAGGCGTAGACGTCCCGGCCGCGGGCGAGTTGCTCCTTGATCCGCTTCGCCCAGGCCCGCAGCGCCGCCGGTTCGTAGGTGTAGTGGTGCAGCCGGAGGTAGACAAAGGGGCCGACGAACTGCAGGATGGGTTCGTCCTCGTCGGATTCCATGATCGTCAACGCCGTGTGGTGCTCTTCCAGCAGCGCGAAGACCTCGTCGCTGTACCAGGAGGCATGCCGGAACTCTACCGTGCGCAGGATCGGCGGAAGAAGATAGAGGAAGTCCCGCAGCAGCAGCGCGTCGCGCTTCAACGACGGCGGCAACTGAAAGAGGAGCGGACCGGCGCGATCCTTCAGGCCGGCGACGCGCTCAAGCTGCAGGCGCACCAGTTCGTCCACGTCGCGCAGCCGGCGGGTGTGGGTGATCGACCGGTTGGCCTTGACGCTGAAGCGAAATCCCCGCGGCGTCGCCTTGCGCCACTCCTCCACCTGGGCGATCCGGGGAAAGCGGTAGAATGTGTTGTTCAGCTCAACCGTGCGGAAGGTGCGGCTGTAGAACTTGAGCATCTCCGCGGCGGCCAGGTCATTTGGATAGAAGCGACCCCGCCACTCAGGATAACTGAACCCGGAGGTCCCGACGTGGAGACGAGCGGGCATCAGGCGGACTCCTTCAAGGTCCCGGGAGGAAGAGGAACGGTGCGCGTGGCGCTAGCGGTGCCGCTCGCGCATGGCCGCGGCGGCCTGGGCCCGCGAGGCGCCCCGGCGGATCGGCTGCGGCTTGCCCTTGCGCGCCAGTTCCAGGCTGCGGCGCAGGGCGTCCATCAGATCCACCACCTTCCCCGGCTTGGCGGCCTGCGGCAGGGCGACCGCCTGTCCTTCCGCCTTGGCCTTGATCACCTGCAGGAGTTTGTCGCGATACTCGTCCGTGAACTCCTCCGGGCGGAACTCCGCGCTCAGCCCGTCGATCAACTGCATGGCCATCTTCCGCTCGTTGGGGTGGAGCTTCGCCTCCGCCGGGAGTTCCTCGACGTCTTCCAGGCGGCGGATCTCGTCGGCGTAGAAGAGCGTGGACATGACCATGGCGCCGTCGAAGGGGCGCACCGCCACCAGGTGTTCCTTCTCGCGGATGACCACCTTGCCCACGGCGACCTTGCCGGCTTCCCGCATCGCTTCGCGCAGGAGCGCAAAGGCCTTGCTCCCACCCTCATCGGGCGCCAGGTAGTACGACTTGTCGAAGTAGATGGGATCGATCTCCTGTAGGTCGACGAACTCGACGATGCCCAGGTTCTCGCTGGTCTCGACGGGGACGCCTTCCAGCTCCTCCTCCGTTATCGTGACGAAGCGGCCTTTGGCGTACTCGAACCCGCGGGCCGTCTCTTCATAGGGGACGATCGTCTCGTGGACGGGGCACCAGCGCTTGTTTTGGATGGGCGTGCCGCAGGTCTTGTGCAGGAGGCGGAAGTGGAGGTCCTGGGGATCCTCCGCCGTCAGGAGCTTGATCGGGATCGTGACCAGTCCGAAAGTCAGGTAACCCTTCCAGATCGGCCGCGCCATGAAGGCTTCCCCCCTAGTCAGGGCTCGTCAAGCAACGTTCCTCCATTATAATTCTCTGGGGACACCTGACAACTCCGCCAGGCGGGGGCGGTCCGGCGGCGGCCCCGATCATCTGTTCGCTTTCACGGGAGGGGGCAGCGGCACGTTATGCCGGAGTTCATCAAGCCGTTCCTGCGGTACTGGTCCCTCACACTCGCGGTCTTCGTCATCTACTTCTTTGCGTTTCTTGCGGCCATCGTGGACATCGTCGTCGACCTGCAGGAGCAGGTGCGGAAGAAGCGTGCCGCCGCGCCGCCTGTCACCGGACCGGTGCTCGATGCGAACCCGCTCAAGGGGAAGACCATCGCCCAGACCTTCCAGAGCCCCGGGCAGCGCCTCGACGCCAAGCGGCAGTGGGTGCACGACCACGTCGCCGGCGTCCTGAGCGAACTGGGGATCTCGGCGCGCGTGCTGGTGCTGGAGGATTCGAAGGGGTATCCCTTCATCCAAGTGTCCGACGGACAGCGCCTGGCGACGTACCGCATAAACAAGGACGCCGTGACGCAAGGCCGCGCCGGCGACACCCAGAAGATCGATGAGATCCGGGACTACCTGCGCCGGCACCTGGCCGCGGACTTCCTCGGCAAGGAGGAGATGCGCCCGCCGCGGACGACGGAACTGGCGCGCGAGGCCGCGCCCAAACCGGCTGCGGCGCGGCCGGCCGCCGCGGCAAAGCCCGCCGGAACCGCACCCACCGGCGGAGAGAGCACGCTGCCCGAAGGCAGTTAGGCGAGCCGGGGCAGGACCTCTTCGCCGATCAGACGGAGCATCGCCCGCTCGCGACCGTAAGGAAAGAGAAAGATTACCTGGGAGACGCCGAGCGCCTGGTACGCGGCCAGGCGCTCGCGCACTTCGCTCGGCGTGCCGACGGTGGCCCCACGCAGTCGCTCGTCCGTCGCCGGGCCCCAAAAGCGGGTGACCTCCGGCATCATCGCCTCGATGTCACTGCGCGTGCGCCCGATGATCGCGAAGGTCGTGTGCGTCTTGCGCACCGACTCGTCGGACCGACCTTCCCTGGCACACGCGTCCCGTAGCTGGTCGAGCATCGCACCGTATCGCGCCGGCGCCATGAAGAAATCCCGGAAGTTCACCGCGTCGGCGTAACGGGCGGCCACGCGGATCATCCGCGGCCGCAGCGCGCCAATCAGGATCGGCGGATGCGGCCGCTGCAGCGGCTTGGGCGCGCACACCGCGTCCTCGACCGAGTAGTAGCGGCCGTGATAGGTCGCGCGCTCCTGCGTCCACATGGCGCGCACGATCTCCAGGGTGTCCACCAGTTGGCCCACGCGTACGCTGGCCGGGGGGAAGGGGATCCCGTAGGCCTTGTACTCGACTTCCTTCCACCCCGTCCCCACGCCGAACTCCAGGCGCCCGCCGCTCATCACGTCCACGGCCGCGGCCATCTTGGCCAGGAGTGCCGGGTAGCGGTAGGACTGGCTGGTGACGAGCGTCCCCAGCCGGATCCGCGTGGTCACCTGGCCGAGGGCGCCCAGCAGCGTCCAGGCCTCCAGGCAGTCGGTGTTCGGTTCATCGGGACGGAGGAAGAAGTGGTCGGAGACCCACAGGTGCGAAAAGCCCAGCGCCTCGGCATCGAGGGTGAGCTCCCGGACGGCCTCGTACGTGAAGCCGAACTGCGGTTCGATGAAGAAGCCCGCGTCCATCCGGTTCTCCCGGCCGGAGAGCCCGTTCTACAGCAAGGCCCCGTCTGCCCGCACCAGCAGGGCCTTTCGCGCCAGCGGGAGCGGCGGCGCCCCGAGCGCCAGCAGTGTGTCGTGGAACTTGCGGAGGGAGAAGTTCGCCCCCTGCTCCGTCTGGTAATCGGCACGCAGTTTGCGCACCATCAACTTCCCCAGCGTGTAGTTGAGATAGCCCGGGTCGAAGGTGCCGCGCACCGCTTCCTTACGCGCGGGCAACTCCTCCATGAAGGCGTGCTCCCTGAACATCCGCGTCGCCTGGTCCACGGTGATCTCGCCCGTATGCATGCGGATGGCGGCCAGGTAGCGGACGTTGCGCACCAGCGCGTCCAGGATCTGGGCCAGCCGGAACTGCGGGCTGGGGTCGATGCCCTGCTCGACCATCATCTCCTCGGTGTAGTGCGCCCAGCCTTCCACGAACGAGTACGAGGTGAAGATGCGGGCCGGCCGGGATGGCGCGGCCTTCAGGTGCAGGAAATGGACGTAGTGGCCGGGGTAGGCCTCGTGGATGCTGACGTTCTTCAGCGTGTAGTAGTCGAACTTGGTGAGCCACTCCTCCTTCTGTTCGGGGGACCACGTCGGTTCGGGCGGAGTGACGTAGTAGAATGACTCCGTCGCCACCTCCTCGAACGGGCCGGCGGTATCCATCATGGCGAAGGCCCAACGGGCGAAGGGCGGGGTCTCCTCCACCAGCGGCCGCACCTCGGTAGGGATCGTCACGATGTTTCGCTCCACGAGGAACGCCCGCAGATCGTCCAGCATCCGCCGGGTGTCCTCGATCAGCGTCTGTTCCGAGGGATGCTCTTGCGACATCTGGCGGATGACCTCGGCGGGCGATTTCGCGGGATCGATCTCCCGCACGACCTTTCTCAGGGCCTCCATGTTGCGGCGCAGTTCCTCCTCGCCGATCTGCAGTAGTTTGTCCAGCGGGAGGTCCAGCAGTTCGCCGGTGGCCAGCATCCGGCGGTAGAGGCGCTCGCCGATGGCGAAGTCGTCGGTGGCCTGCGGGGTGTGTCCTGCTCCAGCCACTTGAGGAACTCGCGCACGGCGGCCACGGCCACCTGGTTGGCGCGCAGGAAGGCGTCGAAGAGGGGGCGGTCCCGGAGATCGGCCAGCGCCGCCGGCAGGGCATCCTCGTAGAAGGAGACGTAGCCGCGGTAGACGTCGAGGCCCGTCTCCACAAAGGGTTTCGGGATGCGCTGCCCGTTGAGGTTCGCCCGCGCCTGGCGCAGCAGTTCCGGAATGCCCTCCAGGTGCAACGTCAGCGCTCGCACCCGATCGGGGAGTGGGGCATAGTTGCGCTTGATGTAGTTGGTGACGTCCAGCATGTAGTTGTAGACGATCGGGTTTCGTTCGTGGTCGCGCAGGTCGGTCCATTCAAATAGCTCCGACTTCTGCGAGCGCTCCACCAGCGCCAGGTCGAGTGCCTCCTGCGGCGAGAGGCGGCTCCGGTCGAGCGTGGCCAGCCGCTGCTCGTATTCCCCGAGCGCCCGGACCCGGGACGCGATGCTGGCGGCGGACAGATCACCGATCTGGCCGTCATATTGGTGCAGGCCCATGCCGCTGGCGTACGTCGGATAGAACGCGAGGTAGGCGTCAGTGTACTCTTCCAGCAGACGTTGGACTTCTGTGGGCATGCAGAGCCCTCCGAACGTAAGGTGGGGTACTCCAACTTTTTCC